>NZ_JAOSKF010000018.1:0-269048 GCF_027493735.1 Candidatus Kuenenia sp. | reverse complement strand
AGTAAATACCTCCGCTTCAGTATGAAAGAGGTTTCAAACGTTTAGCAATGCGCCTGTTTTCTACTCGGTAATATTTGTTACCTGTGGAAAATGAAAAAAACCAACCACTAGTATAGCGTTTCGGCAAAACATCGACATATTGTTTTCCATTATGAACTACGACTGAACAGTCTTAAATCTTGTATTTACAAAGGATTGGATTTTCAATGCCCTCATAGTAATGATGCTATTTTATGTGTATATTTTAATGAAACGTTATACTAGATTCCCCAAAGAAGCCATTGCCCTTTGGGGCATTTTTTGTGCGTGTTTGAGAATTATCTTCACGGGAAGCGGTATCACGCACATAATGAAGTCCATTTTCTATTGACCAGTGTCCGCGAGAAGACTTAAGAATGGTTTTGGGACTTGCTTTTTGTTGTGTCAGGCTGGTAATACCGTAAACAATTTCCTCGGTTTTTTTGTCGGTCTTGACTTCTGTAAATATTCCATGAATGCAAAATACCTGGCGCGAAAATAAGACTACAAAAAATATTTTAAGTACAGATACTACAACACGATATGGTTATAAGCCCATTTTCATCGTTTCAGGGTGTTGCAAATGAAACATGATGACTAGTGACTTATTTTGTCATTACAAGGGTATCAGCTTGTCATTGCGAGGGTCTTTTCCGAAGCAATCTCATAAACCGTCATAGAGGTCCTTCCATCCTGCATTCATTCATTCCATTAATTAATTCTATTTTTTTTAGCCCTTGAGCCACCCTTAATTCGCTTCTCCCGCGATATGGCGTTTCTTACGTCATGAAATATCTCGTAGTATACTGAACTGCTTCATATTGTTTTTGTCTTTGTGAAACAGGATTATTGAAATAGGAAACGAGATTAAGTTTGTCATGTATTAGTGTGTTATTGTGATGATTATGCATTTGTGATATTCTTTCTGAATATTGATAATCCTGCCAGATACCTTCTATTTGAAAGGTATTGGCGCTTATGAATTGGTGGATATTTTGAATTATAGCGCACTTATAATCACCATTCAAGCATTTTGTCCATCATATTATCACCCTAAAATCCCAAAATTTGTTAAAGTTCCCGAATAGTGCAAAAATGTCCTGATCTTAAAATGTATTTTGTTGCTACTAACAGGCAAGCAAGTAGACTATTTTGTAATATAGGTTTACAAGGTAAGGGCTAGATAAATTCGTCGCTCTGCGGCCTTCAAACACAAAAGACTTTAAGGGGTGTATTATGATGGTTTATGTGTGTAAAAATAGGTGTTTAAGCAAAGAGATCGCAATCAGTATGTATGGTAGAGGGCGGGCATTTGATAACATTTTTACGGAACGTCTTTGGAGGAGTGTGAAGTACGGAGAGGTTTATCTCAAAGAATATCAGGCTTGTAGTGAAGCACGTGAGGGTTTGGAGAAGTATTTTACATTTTATAATATTAGGAGGTATTACCAATCACTGGAATATAAAATACCGTATGAAGTTCATTTTGGAGTTTCTTCAGTGAGCAAATGAGGAAAAGGAGCGGTGGGGCGAAGGAAAATTGCAGAGTGTGCAGAAGGGTAACGGAAGGAGCCTGCTGCACACTGTAGATTGATGAATTAATGCATCTAAATATTAATAGTAAATGGTCTTGACAAACCAGTCCACCTTATAAAAAAACTTTGACAGCATAGTGATATAACACTGCAGCCGCAGAAACGGCTTGTTTCCAAACTAATCGCTGGTACGCATGGAAATAAGTGCTAATGTACTAATGATAATTTAAGTAAGATGTTAATTTGTTTTCCTTTTTTTGGATTTTCTAAATCTTCCAATATTCAAATAAACGCCTATATTGGCATTCTTGTCTTTATAGGGAGAGATTTTGCCTTCAGCGGAAGTAAACAATGTGGTAACCCCAGGTCCGTGGCCTGCTGTTATACAATTTGTGTGAACAACAACCCCTACTGTGATAGCCCCGGTTTTATATATTCTTCCATAGGAATGGTCTGCATCCATAATCGCAACTATATCTCCCAACCGTAAGGTATCCAGGTTATGTTTTTCTATTGTTTGTTTGTCGAACAATTGTATATCATAATCTCCCCGATAACAGTGTTGTGAACCAAGCCCTGATCCCATAATTGCTGCCGGTATAGTGTGTGTTACTGGAATTTGCATCACCCCTTTTGTCTTGTCATATTTTATTGGCAATGTTTCTAGAAGATGAGGGGAGAGATTGATGGTTTTTATTTGCGGACAATTTGTAAAAGAAAAGCCCAAACCGATACAGCGAATAAGTATTTTGTCGCCTATTACGAGTTTTTCAATAGTTTTATCATCAAAATCTACCAGCACGTTTTCTATGCCGCCATGTTTTCCCGTAACGATGCCTGTATCTCCCTTTGCGTCTCCGGACACAACTTTTGCGCTATTTCCGATGCAAGCCAATAAATTGAGTGCACCATTTTCTTCCTTGTCTTTATTCCTGATGGATACACAGGGCTCAACATGGTCAGCTTCCCATTGTATCGCACTATCCCCTATTTTTACATTATAAGTAATTCCGCCTATACCTGGCAATATGGCAGGTATCCCTTCGGGAGATATGCTGTATGCCTTTGCGCCTCCTGATGGACTGGAGACTTCCCCCAATGCAGATATTTCAACAAGACGATTCCCATTTGTTTCCATAGTATGTCTTTTTTTCTCCTCTAATACTGAGGTTTAACGAATCTTCACTAATATGCAGGCGTAATCTAGCATAGGGTACGGAATAATGGCAATACAAAATTTGTAACACTTTAGTTTTTTGAAAAAGTAGGGGGCGAAGCATTTGATGTAAATTGTCATAAAATGTGTTCATACCCAAACGGGCAAATGCTTAGTCCCTACTTTACGATTATTGGAATTTTTCAAAAAACTAAAGTGCTACCAAGATTTACATTGATATTTTTCGCGCACTCTCCGCCATAGTTGTTTTTGGGATAAAGGAATTGTTTAAGTAAGGGAAACCGAATAATATATTTTTTTTTGCAATTTCAAACGTATTATTGTTATAAACTATACACATATTAAATTTGATGTGTTTTTATTACGATTAATACTAAAACAAGTACAGGCAAATAGATACGATGATAATAAAGTTACAGAAGGGGTTTTCAGAAAACATGGTGATTAACATTTCTTATTGTATTTTAATAGTAGCGGCAATGTTAACTTTCTGTTGTTCATTATTTGCTGCCGTTCCTCAAATATCAGGCGGAGGTTCTCACAGCCTTGTTTTGAAACCAGATGGTACCGTTTGGGCGTGGGGGGGGAACCATGCCGGACAATTAGGCGATGGTACTACCAATCCCCGGAAATTTGCCATACAGGTGAAAGGACTGGAGGATGTAGTTTCTATTGCTGCCGGATGGGAGCATAATCTTGCCGTTAAATCAGATGGAACAGTCTGGGCATGGGGAAATAACCGATTTGGACAATTAGGCGACGGCACGAACGAAAACCGCAACACGCCGGTAAAAGTGAAAACCATAAAAGATGTTACTGAGATTGATGCCGGATTCTACCATAGTATTGCTTTGCAATCAGACGGAACAGTTTGGGTATGGGGCAATAACGAGTTAGACCAGCTAGGCGATGGAACAAAATCGGATGCATATAAGCCCATGCAAGTACAGGGACTTAACAATGTTGTTGCTGTTTCTGGCGGCAATCATCACAATCTTGTGCTAAAGGCGGATGGAACAATATGGGGTTGGGGCGCCAATGGATATGGACAGTTGGGGGATGGTACTATGACGGAAAGTTCTATCCCTACTCCGGTTTATGATTTCAATGGGGCAGTTTTTATTGCAAGCGGGAACAATTACAATGTAGCCGTGAAAGCTGATGGCAGTATTTGGGGATGGGGCATGAATACCTATGGTCAACTGGGAAACGGAACACAAACAAATAGCAAGATTCCAATTCGTATTAATGGGCTTAATAATAGTGTTTCAATTGCAACCGGTGGCTATCATGCTCTCATTTTGCAACAGGATGGCACTGTGCTGTCAATGGGATACAACAGGACAGGGCAGCTTGGGACAGGCGCTACTTCCAATTATCAATATACTACATTAAAGGTGCATGGACTCAGCGATGTTGTTTCAATAGCGGCAGGATATTATCACAGTCTCGCTTTAAAGAAAGACGGAACGATTTGGGCATGGGGAAATAACGAATATGGCCAATTGGGAGATGGTACGCTCAATTACAAAAAACTTCCCATTCTCTCACAGATCAAATTGGATCAAACCATTACGCCTGCCCCAAAGGAAGATAGCGCATCTGCAAACACTCCAATTCCCACCCTCGTGAAATAGTTACAGTATTAATAGGCGGCTACCCGATGTATTTAGTCGACAGAACTATTATTAAATATTGTCCATTTTAACGTAAAAATTGTCAAAATAAACACTTGACAAATATCAGGATTAAATGTATAAGCATTACGAAATGGGCGATTTCTTCAAAAGCATGCCAGTAAATATCTTAGAGACAAATTACGTTTTTTTATTCTAATAATCTCGTTTTAAGGGTGGAATTTGTTTTTTTAAGATAATACAGTAACTATAAGGTTTAGCATTATTTAAGCTTCATCCTGTTAGATGTTTGTGTCCTGTAGAAAAATGTGAAAGTTTCGTTTTTTATATTTTGTGTTTTAGAAACTTAATAGAGGAGAAATCCGGGGTGGACTCATTCAAAAAATACATTGCAGAATTTTTAGGCACTTTTACGCTTGTTTTTATTGCCGCTGGCGCAATTTGTACAGATTATTACCTGCGGAAAGCAGGAGGGGACGGTATTGGGGTTTTAGGGATTTCCATTGCTTATGGGTTGGCAATTGTCTCTATAACATATGCACTGAGCTATATTTCAGGCGCACATATTAACCCTGCCGTTACAATAGCATGTTGGATCACCAGAAGGATGAATCCGAATCTGGCTATAAAGTACATTGCAGCACAGATTGCCGGCGCTGCGTTGGCTGGTTTTGTCCTTAAGATTTTATTTCCTGAAGCAATATATACGGTTCATCTGGGAGCAAGCATGTTAGGGGACGGGATTTCTGTAATGCAGGGACTCGTTATGGAGTTTATCGTTAGCTTTCTGCTCGTTCTTACAGTCTTTGGGACGGCAATTGATAAAAGGTCTTTTGGTAGTTTTTCCGGATTAACTATCGGGCTTGTTGTGTTGTTCGGCGTCCTTATTGGCAGCCCGATTAGCAGCGGAGCAATGAACCCGGCAAGGGCATTTGGGCCAGCTATCGCGTCCTGGCAGTTTGCAAACCATTATGTTTGGTGGGTAGGTCCTGTTTTAGGCGGTGTGGCCGCCGCTTTTTTCTACGATGCTGTGTTCGCCGAAAAAGAAAAAAAGATGAAGGCAGCAAAGAAAACGACGATTCCTGCTTTCCGCCGAAAGAGAAGACGGTAATGTAGCAGCATACGGATTGCAAAACCCCCTTCTTTCCAGTTGCAACAAAAAATCGTTTTAAAATGTATTTTGTGTTTCCCTTTTACCTAACGAACAAACTGAGATTTTAACGGAGACACCACGAACGATCAATCCTGCATATAGGGACAGCATCCCTAATCTCAGAACTCCTGATCTGGTGGAATTTGATTTGATACCAAATTATATACAAGGCGCAGATTTGTGCCTGGGAATAATGTTTCGGAACTATTAAGTACATCGCATAATTGTTGAACATATCTGTTGTTCCTTGGGTTTGTCATGTTATGAATCGTTATCCTTAAGACGCCATTCTTTTCATCCGGCATTATATCTGCATCTGTCATAAAAATTTGACGTACCAGTGATCTTGCTTCATCTTTTTTAGAAATATATTCCTGCAATGTATTTGCCATTGCCGTCTCTGCCCGATAAGCAATCATTTTGATTGTGTCTACGAATTGCTTTCCGCTCTTCTTTAAATCCTGAAATTTCTTATCTTCCGGGAGTTTTGAAAACTCTATATGTTTCTCCGTATTCTTTTTTGTCGCCTTGAGTTGTTCAATCTCTTTCTCCAGCGTATCTATCGATTCTCTTATTGTTGCTTTCTCCTGTACATACTTCCGGATATCGGGTTCTTCTCCTTCTGCTTTTAATACCAATGCCCCATATTTTACCCGCTGCCTGTTTAACAGTGTAGTTTTGGTTTTTATCTGACTTTCCAATTCCCTGTAACGGGGATTCACCACCTTTGTCGTCTCACTTATTGCCTCCTGTTCGTACTCGATAAGTCTGTCTATACCATAATGTTCCATCATATATTTAAGAAAGTTCTCCTGAGACCATCTGGAGAACATTCTTGCTGCCAGTACCTCAGCGTTATTCATAAAATCAGTGGTTATTATCGATGTCTGATGACCTGTATCGGTCAATTTGCGTATCTCGCGCACCCAAAGGTCTTGCTTCCGGAAATACACTCCTCGTTCCGCCAATTTCATCTTTACCACTTCGCCATTGTTAAGAACCACCTCTTTCTCTATAAATTCTGATTCCGGCCAAACATCATTTACATACTTTTTGTAGGTATAACACGCTATGCGTTTCTCCCACATTTCTTTGAAAAACTCAGGACTGTAACCCTCACGGTCAAATACTACACCAAAGCGATAGAGATGACGATTGGCTTTTAATTCTTCCCCGGTAGGCTGCTTTGGTATGTCTCGGAGCAACCGGGGTATGATCTGTTCTCTCATTACCGAAAGCAAGCCGGGATTTACCGCTTTGCTTACCACGAAAAATGGCTTACCTACTGCATCATTTACCCAATAGTCGGTTAAACCCCTTAAACATAGCTTTTGCCTCGATACATACCGCTTCGGTAACGGTGTCTTGCTTCCGCTATATACCCGTACATGGCCGTCCACGTAAAGGATCCCGGCCAATTCCGGATCCTCTTCCATCCAGTATTTTGATAACTCTTTGCTCCACTGCTCAGGTTCGCCATGGTTTGTTATATATTTCACTTTTTTGCGCAGTGTTCGTATTTCAGGTATACGGTCTAACCCGATTGCCTTGCCCAATTCCCCAGCTTCACAATAGCGAATTGCCTCCAGTGATTTGATCCTTAAGAGGGCTGCAAACGACAGTAGCAGCAGAAACGATTGTAATCCATAGTACCCTTTGGGAAATGAGAGATAGTTGTTTGCATACTTTAGCAAACCATTTAATAATAATGCCGGCAGTGCAAACAATACCCCTGCCGATTTGACGTCCTGATCGGGAACAAATGCCGGAACTGCCTCATTAAGCCCACCTAATGCGGCTTCTACACGTTCTTGTTCCCGTGTACATCCAAGACCCATACCAGCACGACTATCGGTTACGGCACGCTCACTTTTGTTTCTTTGCTCCGGAGCGCTTTCTGCCGTTTTTTTTTCTCTAACTGACCGCTTTGGATTGCCTTGTGAATCGTACTTGATTTGATATTGAACTTCTTACCTGTTTCTGAAACACTCTGCCCTCTTTCCAGGCACTTTTGCACCTTCGCTTTTACCTCTGGCGTAAGCACATGGGCTGACCTTGTTCGCGCTGACTGACGGAAAAATCCCTTAGGCCCATGTTCTCTTAGCCGCTTTACACTACGCTTAACACTTATTGCCGAAACACCGAAGGCCTTCACTATTTGTTGTTGCTTGACATTACCGCCGACTACTAATTGACTGGTGATGAACCGAAATGATTCCAGGTCGTCTTCCTCATGACTAAACACAGGAAGTCTTCCGTGAAAATAATATATCTTGCTACCTATTTTCTCAAAACCTACCTGATTATTTATCAGTTTGCAGTCAGGGGAAAATAGGGGTAATACTAACTGTGGCATGAGTACCCTCCCTTTCTCCGAAAAAAAGGGATCATATCATTTTCCACCCACGTATGGCAATGCCTTCTCTCTATATACACCTATCTCTACACAATTCAATAGCTTACATACTTTTTGACTAAAAAGGCACTTCCTGGGTTCTGAATCTGAAGAATCAATTCAATAAACTTGACTATAGAACTACAGTTGCAAAACATACCAACAAACCGCCCACATCACCTTAGATTAGGCTGGGGTTTTAAAAGGCAAAAATCCCACGGCATTCATTTTTATCCACATTTATTTTCACACTTTTGACATATAGTCAAACAAATAAGGTTTTCGAAAAATTTACACCTCCCGTCCCTTCTATAAAGAGGGAATTAAGGGGCGTGCTTGTATAGTATGCTTAGTCAAATAAATCTGTTTTTTAGAAAGCCATTTTATTGCCAAATTCCTAAAATCATATTTGTTTGGCTATATTCCATTTTTTCCCTTAGAATATAGTCAAACAAATCAGGTTTTCGAAATTTGCTCGCCAATAATTTGAAAATTTTCAGTTAAAAGAGTAGACAATTCATCTGTATACTCGTTAATATTTTTGAAAAAACTTAAACATTTGTTTTTAAACTTCTCATAAGTATCATAATACTTGTTATACAATATTTTTTTGCGAAAGAATTTCCATAATCTTTCAATGAGATTTAAATTGGGTGAATAGGAAGGGAGAAATTTGATCTTTATTCTCGAATTTGCAAGGTATTCTTTGACCAACTTAGACCTGTAATATTTAGCATTATCAGAGATTATGTAAATAGTACCGGCTTGAGCATACCTTGACTCTATTTCATGGAAAAGCTTTATTGTTGATTGAGCATTGATGCTTTCATCTTCCCGGATTGTTACTTCAAAGGTTTCTATGTCAATAGCACCGTTTAAATTTATTCTTTTCCTGCCGGTATTAGAGGGTATTTCCTTCTTTTTGCCTTTCTCTATCCAGCAATATGCAGACGTAGAATTGTGCTGTGGATGAACTCCATCCATAAAAAGTATCTTATCTCCAGGGGCTTTCTCTTCTTTGAGTTGTTTGTAGTTTTCGATAAATTCTTTTTGTTTTTCAGGGTTTGCTTTGCCTGGAACTATTGTAGTTTTCTTGTAAGTAAAGCCTAATCTATCGAGGGTATGTACCATTCCTTCGGGTGTATAGATTTTATTGAATGTCTGTTTTACATATTCAACAATTTCTTTTGCCGCGCTATAGTTGTTTTTCCTGATATGATCTTTTAATTGTTCTTCTTGTTCGCAGGTGAGTTTTGGCATACAGCCAATATAATTGTCAGATAAAAGCCCGTCAAAACCTTTATCTTTGTATAGTTTTTCGTAATTCCTGATTGTTTGATCGTCTAACAAGAGCGCCTCTGCTACTTCTTCATAACTCCATCCTGAATCAAGAAGAAGTATAGCTTTGATTCGGTCGGCATGACGTCTATGAGGCTCTTTCTTATGTGCTTTTTTAAATTCTATTCGGGTTTTTTCACTGAGAAATGGATTCATGCAGAATTTAATACTCTAGAAACAATTCAAATGCAAGAAAAAAACAGATTTTTATAAAAATAAATGCTTTTACTATACCACCTGACAATTGTCCTGTTTTTTTCATCAGATTAAAAAAAGTGTAAAAGAATGTCATCGTGCTAAAAAAGCTGCTCACCACCACTATACTACTATTTATTATCGCAGCCTTCGTGTTATTTGTAGCGAAATCACTTCAAAAAACGAGCGGATTCAGACTTATGGGAGGTAGGAGCAAAAGTAGTATAACGATAACAAAGGAAGAAATATATTTATGGGAAAATTATAAAAATGGCAAACTCTCCGGTGTAATTGGGAAAGCGCATCACGGGGAAAAAATTGTGTTTATCAATAGAATGGAAAAGGCGGCTTTTGTAAAAACCGCAAAAGGGCAGGTAGGCTGGGTGTATACACGCAATATTAAAGAGTCCCCTAATAGCGGTATCTTTACAATCTCCACAAAATAATCCAACCAGCATAAAAACATCTTTCCGGTCTATCATTGTGGTGGACATTCTCCCATAAGTGCAAGATAATAAATACACCTTTATTAATAGGAATTTTAAAAATTCCTCGTTAGGAAGAGGGACAAGGGGAATGATTCGTTGATTCATTTTTACATACTCCTTAACCATTTAACCACGGAACAAATATGTTGCAATATTATTTTAAACGGTAAATAAGAAATCCTCCTGGAACGGCAATGTCCTTTACCTGAGCCGTCATGTTGTAAAACGGTTGCTGTATAAAATGTGCCAGATAATCTTTGTCTGTGTTATAAAAAACAAAAAGGGCGGTTTTGGGCATTTGCCCTTTGTAGGTTATCTGCCCGTATAGCTTTTCTTTCTCCGGGGTATTTCCTCCGCCTCCCAATATGACGGGCCAAAGCAGTTTTATCCTGTGTCTTTGATCTTCCGGAGTTAAATAGTAGAAGGTAAATACGTTAATATTGGAAATAAAAATGTATTCTGCATCTGACTGAAGCAGTGCTTCTGTGATCTGGCGGTGATCGTAATAATCCCATGTATTGTCGGTTTTACCGCCCACATAAATAGAAGGTTCTATTACGCCGTTTGAACGGCTGTTTGGAATATAATAATTTGTAGCCAACAATATCAAATTTATTAAAATCACAATACCTCCCAAAACACGCCACATCCCTCTATTAGCGTTTGTCTTGCAAAACCCTAAGAAAACAGGTAATACCCATGCGATAATCAGCCATATGCGCGAACCGACAGAACCGAATGGCGTAATTTGCCATATACCGGCAAAGTTAATGGCAATAAAGGTAATGATACCCCAAAACATCTTCTTTTCTGTTTTATCATGTTTTGAAATAAGGAATATTGTTGCGAAGATCGCTAATATTGCCGGGATTCCCCATACGAAGGGAAGGATGCTCCCCCCTGAAAACCGCGCGTAAAGTCCGTCTCCCGATAGGGTATAGAGAAGATTTAAGAGCGCGGTTTTCAATGAAGCCGGCGGAATGGAAGGTTTTTGGGGAAATAAGTCCATTCCCAGCGCAAGCATTGAAACAAACCGTGGTATCAGCCCAATTGAAAACCCGATAAGGCAAAACATACCATGGATTAAAAAACACCGCAGTCCGGGCCACATGAATAGTGCATAGCAAATGACGAGAGAAACTGCGCTTGGGAGAAAAATTACGTGATTCCAGATTCCAAACGACAGAACAAAACCGGCGAGTATCCATCCTGTTATCCGGACGTATTTTTTTGCGTTATTACAGAGTTTTACGTATATCCAAATTGTTCCGAAAAAGAAAAAGGGATTAAGCACAAAGACTTCTCCGCAAAGCCGTGAAAGCATGACAACGGGCGGGAAGGTGAGAAGAAGTCCGGCTGTCCATCGCGCCCGGTTAATGCAATGTTGCCGTGTAATATCAAAAATTGCAATAATGGTTATGAGGGTAAAGACGGGACCCAGACACCGCAGACTCCATACAGAATTCCCAAAAAACCATACGCAAACAGCAAGCATGTATGAATGTACCGGAGATGTATAATTGTTGAAAATACCGGTGAGAGGCCGCACTCCTTCAAGAATCATTTCCGCTAAGAGGCCAAATATCGCTTCGTCTCTGTGGATACCGACAATGTCATCCAGTCCCCAGAACAGGATGGCGATTCCTCCAAAAAAGCCAATAAAATACCAATATATTTTTTTAGCAATCAAGGCTATTTGTATGCAGGTGTAAAATAGTTAAACGGTTCAATTATTGTAACTTCTCAACTTATTGATAGTACCTTATCTGTAATTTCTTTGCATTTTTTTGCAAAATATTTAATGGTGAAATCCGAAATGCTAAATACGAAACAAACTCTAATGACAAAGCATAAAATTCAAAACAAATCCCAAAATACCCAACAATACGAAGCACGAAATACGAAAGATGCGCTTGTTTAGCATTTCAAATCATTTTGTCATTAGAATTTGTTTCGGATTTCGTGCTTCGTACTTGTTTAGTTCTGGCTATGCCAGCTTAGGTGTGAACATGAGCATTCATCTGCTTATGTAATGAATGTGGGGATCACGCGAGGCCGTTAAGAATTTTTATGCCCTTTTCGATGGTTTCTTCTGTAGCGGCGTAAGAAATGCGGAAATGTGTGTGGCGTTCAGAAAATACGCTGCCCGGAATGATTAACAGATTGTTCTTGATGGCGGCCATAACAAATTCTTCATCGGTCCCCCAGGGAACCTGCGGGAAGAAGTAAAAAGCCCCTTCGGGTTTTATGATCCGGAACTTGTCTTTCAGCCCTTCGTACATCATGTCCCTTTTCTTCCTGTAATCCGCAATATATTTGCTCAGATCAAATCCCCATGACCGGAACACTGCGTATTGTGAAAAGGAAGGGGCGCACACAAAGGTGTATTGCTGAAGTTTTATCATTTCCTTTATGATCGTTTCCGGACCTGCTGCGTAACCCAAACGCCAACCGGTCATGGCAAAGGATTTGGAGAATCCGTCAAGTATAAGCGTTTTATTATAATACTTTCCTATACTCTCAAATTCGTTGTTATAGTCGTAGTCATGATATATCTCGTCGGAAATTACCAGCAGGTCATGTTTTTTTGCCAGTTCTGCGATATCTTTTAGCTCCTGCGGCGTATTCATCACCCCCGTGGGATTGGCAGGACTGTTTATGACGATTATTTTGGTTTTTTTTGTGATATGCGGCTCAATACGTTCCGCGGATAATTTGAAGTCGGGATATGTATCAACAAACACTGATTTTCCGCTGCAAAAATTCACCATGTGTTTGTAAATAACAAAAGCGGGGTCAGGAATTATTACCTCGTCTTCATGATCTACCAGCGTCATAATCGCTAAGGTTAATGCGCCTGAAACTCCTGAAGTGACCATAATATCTTCCGCAGTCACCTCTCTATCTTTTTTAAGGCGGTCCATCAGCACATTGCGAAGTTCTGGTATACCTTGCGTCAATGTGTATTTGTTTGCGCCTTCATTTATGGACTTAATCGCTTCTTCTTTGATCTCTCCGGGAACATCAAAGTCCGGCTGGCCTATGCTGAGGTTTACCGGACTTTTCATTTTTTGTGCAAGGTCAAAGACCTTTCTGATGCCGGAGGAGTCTATATTAGACATCCTGCTGGCAATCATTTTTTCGCCTTTCCTGCCTTTTCTGCCTTTCCTGCTTTTCCTGCTTCTGCCGGTTCAACTTTCTTTGGGGCCTTGCCTTTTCGCTTTAGTTTTTCCACTTTTACCTTGGGGAGACCAAAAACAGATGTATCCTGATCCCAGCGATTCTCTGCCTTAAGTATTGCGATACGTTCCACCTTTCTATACACATTTCTCGGCCTCGAAAGTTTCCCTTTTGGTTTTAAACTCTTATCAATGCTCATACTTCTCCTCCTTATTTTATCTCATACGTACGGGATAGCATCCCGAAAACTGTTTTTTATTTTGATATTCGAAATTGGCAACGTCCCTTTGGGTTTTCGTTAAGTCGGCGCTATTCAAATCGTCAAATTCTCCCACACAAACAAAAAGCTCTTTTCCCGTGTTGACAACAAAAGAGCTATAACCTAATGATTCCTGCAACATACCTGCTATTTCTTTGGCGCGTTGCACATTTGCCTTTGAATTTTTATAGGAAATCACGCGTATCGTCCACCGGTCCTTTATTATTGCATTATCCTGGATAACGAGTTTCGCATCGCTGCCTGAGTTCTTTTCAACTTTCGAAGCAGTATCCTTTGTCGTCTTCTCTTTCGGTGCGTCAATGGGCTTTAACTGACCAATACCGCCAGGTTGAGTTTTCTTCGGCTCTATTGTTTCCAGCCACTCTTCCGCCTGGTTGGTTATTCCCTTATTGTACCCCGCCTTGTGTCCTACAAAGAAACAGGCAACGGAGAGAAAAGTAGCCGCAATGGCGCCAATGATGAGCGTTTCCTGCCGCAATACCACCTCGTCTTTACGTAGCACCACTTCATCTCTCAAAGGAGCAGGCGGCGTAGCAATTGTTTGCTTTGAAGGAATGGGTTCTGGCGTAATCTGACCATGCGTTGCATGCCTTTTCTCCGTCTTTTTTTCAATCGAAAGCGCTTCCGTACTTGTGTTTTTAATCCATTGTAAAGGGTCAGATGGTCCTGATTTTCCCCTCATTTCTGAAGAAGCGGATGCAGGTGGTGGATTCGTGGGTAAGCCTTTAGACTCCGGCTTTTCATTCTTCGTAACCGGAGTTCCAACTTCTTGCGGCGGTGTTGTTCCTGCAGCCTCTGCACTTGGTTGCAATTCTTCTTTTTGAACACCGTCTTTTTCCTGAGGTTTTTTAAACAACTCAAAGAAAACTTTAGAATCACTTCCTTTAACCATAATTCATCACCCCTTTATGCGGGATCTATAAAAAAATATGTGGTTAATTACCACATCATTAAAATGAAAAAGTGATTCAATTACGCAGGTTTTTCCCCGAACGACCATCAACACAGCAAATAATTAAACGCCGCAAACCCTGACTTCCTTTATGAAAAACAGCATACATTTTTCAACGTTATTGTTTTGTTGTCTGAAAGGAGGCGGTTTTTACCGTAAAATTATTATCGGATTAAGTTTAACGATAATACATAACGTTAGCGTTAAAAAACACGTTTTAGCGAGTTTATAAAAAATGCAGAATAAAGTCAAGTGATTCCATCATTATAACAGAATACGTTGACTCTTATATAAAGTTTGTTATACTGGCAGCTTAAAATTCCTTTCATCCGGAAAATTACATCAGGGAGAACCTGGTTTTCCATAAATTTTTCTCTAAATGGTTAAGATAAAAAAGTGTCGTCAACGGTAAAAGAAAAAATAGAACAACTCCGCTGCATTATAAGATATCACGACCATAAGTATTATGTGGAAAATAATCCTGAGATTTCTGATTATGAATATGATCAACTACTCAGGGAGTTACAGAACCTTGAGAGCGCACATCCTGAATTAATAACTCCGGATTCCCCTACCCAAAGGGTCGCAGACCAACCAATCAGTCAGTTTCCCGCCGTGGAACATAAGAAACCAATGCTGAGCATCGATAACACCTATTCAAATGAGGAGTTGAAGGAGTTTGATCAAAGAATAAAACGCATGGCCGGCATCAATGCCAATACAGATATTGAATATGTCGTTGAATTAAAGATTGACGGGATAGCTATTACACTTTGGTATGAAAACGGATTATTTGTACGGGGCGCCACCCGCGGTGATGGTTTCCGGGGGGACGACGTCACTGCAAACCTCAAAACAATCCGGCAGATCCCATTAAAACTTTCCGTATCGGGCGCTCACTATAAAATACCGCCGGTTGTGGAAATAAGGGGAGAAATTTATTTGCCAAATAAAGAGTTCCAGCGGATAAATGAAGAAAGGGAAGAGAAAGGTGAGATTCAGTTCGCAAATCCCAGAAATGCGGCGGCAGGGTCATTAAAGCTTTTAGACCCCCGTATTACCGCGAAAAGGCGACTCAAAATGTTTGCCTATGTTATAGGATATGTTGAAGGAATGGAATTGGAGTCGCACGTACAGTGTCTTGATTTTGTCAAAGCGATAGGGCTTCCGGTAAACCCGTACACGCAATTATGCAAAAATATTGATGAGGTGGTGCGGTATTGCCGCGAATGGGATAAACGACGCGGAATCCTTGACTATATGGTGGACGGAATGGTCATAAAGGTGAATTCCCTTGCTCTTCAGGAGCAATTAGGGGCGACAAGCAAGGCACCCCGCTGGATGATATCATTTAAATTTCAGCCTGAGCAGGCGATAACAAGGATTGAGGAAATTGTTGTTCAGGTAGGGAAAACAGGCACGCTCACGCCTGTAGCCAATCTTACGCCGGTATTGCTGGCGGGTACGACGGTAAGCCGCGCTTCACTTCATAATTTTGACGAAGTAAAGAGAAAAGACGTCAGGGTGGGGGATCATGTTGTTGTACAAAAAGCGGGAGAAATTATTCCGCAAGTCGTAAAAGTACTGGAAGAAAAGCGAAGCGGACGGGAAAAGGTTTTTGTTGAACCTGCCTGCTGTCCTGTATGCAAAGGCCCTGTACACCGGGATAACAGTGAAGTATATTTGCGCTGCCACAACCCGTTGTGCAAGGCGCAGACGAAAAGGCGCATCCAATACTTTGCGGGCAGAGACGCAATGGATATCGAAGGGCTTGGCCCCGCCATTATCGAACAATTGGTGGATAAAGGCCTCGTGGATGATTATTCGGACATTTTTTCCCTACAGTATGATGACCTTGTTAATCTTGAGCGCATGGGGAAAAAATCCTCATCCAATCTTATAAGTGCGATTGAAAATAGCCGTGGACGTGACCTTGACCGTCTGATTTGCGCTTTGGGTATACACAACGTTGGTTTGCACACCGCAGAAGTGTTATCGGATCATTTTGATTCTCTCGGAAAACTGTCAAATGCAACCGCAGATGAACTGGAAAAGATACATGAGATAGGGCCCGTTGTAGCACAAAGCATTGTTGAATTTTTTCAAAACAAACATACGCAGGAAATTATAAAAAAGCTTCTTGCAAAAGGAGTAAACACCGGAAAACTGGCGTCAGATATGCCACGGAAAAGCAGTAAAGTAGCGGGAAAATCTTTTGTAATAACCGGCAAACTGCAAAAATATTCCCGCAGCGATGCGGAAAAACTTATCAAGCGCCTCGGGGGGAGGGTTTCGTCTGCCATGAGCAGGAAGACAAATTATCTCATTGCCGGAGAAGACCCCGGTTCAAAGCTGGGCAAGGCGAAAGAACTTGGCGTGGTTATTCTTGACGAAGAGGCATTTGATCTGTTGGTAGGGTAATTTGGCAGCCGGCAATCGGCAGTCGGCAGATTGAGGACGGAGGACTGAACAAATGGTTCAATGGTAATAAGGATTTGATAATCTTAATTTTAAAAGGGATAACCTAAATGGAAAAAATGATAAAAAACGCATTAAAACTGGCAAAAGCGGACTACGCTGAGGTTCGTGTCCATGAAGGGGTCAGTACGGGTATCACTTATGTGGGAAAAGAGCTTGAAGGTATCGGTGAAAAAAGCTCTTTTGGCGGATGCGTAAGGGCGTTGGTGAACGGCGGCTGGGGTTTTGTCGCCTTTAACGATATAGAACATCTTCCGAAATACATTGAAATGGCCTGTGAACAGGCAAAATTCGTTGGGAAGAATAAAAGCCAGCTTTCCCCCATACCCATACTAAACGATCATACAAAGACGACAGTTGTCAATGACCCGGCGGAAATATCCTTGAAAGAAAAACAGTCGCTTTGCGACAAATACAACACGATCATCCTTTCTTCAAAACAAATACAGACGTCCAATGTTCGGTACCTGGATTCACACGGCACAGTGTTTTTCGCCAATACCGAAGGGAGCTTTATAGTGCAGGAAACGATTTTTTGCGGCATCTCTCTGCTCGCTATGGCAAGGGACGGCATGAACGTCCAGCAGGCATATCATTCCGTAGGAGACTTGCGCGGGTATAATAACGTATTAAAGATGGAACAGGAATGTGAGAAGGTTGCAAAACGCGCGGTTGACCAGCTTTCGGCAAAACCGGTGAATGGCGGCAAATATACGGTCATCATTGATCCCAAGCTGTGCGGTGTATTTGTCCATGAAGCGTTTGGGCACCTCAGCGAGGCGGATTTTGTTTATGAAAACGCTCAATTGCGGGAGATCATGGTTCTTGGGAAGCGTTTTGGCTCTGACGCCTTGTCGATTGTTGATGATGGTACTTTAGTCGGTGAAGCCGGATACAACAAGTATGACAGCGAGGGGACTCCGACGCAAAAGACGTATCTTATTAAAAATGGTATATTAACCAACAGGCTTCATTCGCGGGAAACGGCAGCAAAGATGAATGAAAAGCCTACGGGCAATGCTCGCGCCATCAGTTATGGCAATGAACCCATCGTCCGTATGACGAATACCTTTATGGAGCCGCGTAATGATACCTTCGAAAAAATGTTATCGGAAGTTGATGATGGTATTTACGCAATCGGCGCCTTAGGGGGACAAACCAACATGGAGATGTTTACCTTTAGTGCGGAAGAGGCGTACATGATACGCAACGGGCAGTTGAAAGAAAGAGTACGCGATGTAGTTCTTACCGGAAACGTATTTGAGACACTCATGAATATTGATGCAATTGGAAACGATCTTGAAATTTATGGGGGTATGGGAGGGTGTGGCAAGGGCGGTCAATCGCCTTTACGCGTCAGCGACGGCGGGCCTCATGTGCGAATACGAAATGTCGTTATTGGAGGACGATAAATGGATATAATGGAACTCCTCGCTTTTGCAACTAAAGAAAGCGCGTCGGATGTGCATATAAGTTCCGGCGAACCACCCATGATCCGTATCCATGGTGATATGAGAAAAATTGACATGCCGCCATTGATGAGGGAAGATGTGCATACGGTTTTGTATAATATTCTTAATGACCAGCAACGCAAGGCATATGAGGAACACTATGAATTGGATTTTGCCATTGCAATAACCGGCGTCGGACGTTTCAGGGTGAACGCCTTTCTGCAGAACAGGGGCGAGTCTATTGTGTTCAGAACCATTCCGGAAAAAATCCCGCTTCTGGAACAACTTAATATGCCACCTATTGTGGCGGAATTGACGAAAAAGGAGAAGGGACTCATCCTCTTAACAGGGCCTACCGGCAGCGGAAAATCCACCACGCTGGCGGCTATGTTAGACCTCATTAACCGGGAATATAAATGTCATATCCTTACCGTTGAAGACCCCATAGAATTTGTCCATAAGTCCAAAAACAGCCTCGTTAATCAAAGGGAACTGGGGTCAAATACCCATAGTTTCGCTAACGCCCTGAGATCGGCGCTTCGCGAAGACCCTGATGTTATTCTGGTGGGAGAAATGAGAGACCTTGAGACCATATCGCTGGCGCTCACCGCCGCAGAAACCGGTCATCTCGTACTTGCCACGTTGCATACTTCCAGTGCGCCGAAAACGGTTGACAGGATAATTGATGTATTTCCCGCGGAACAACAACAGCAAATCCGCACCATGCTGTCCGAATCGCTTCAGGCGGTAATTGCCCAACAACTGATCAAGAGAAAGGAAGGGGTTGGGCGTATCGCAGCGTTAGAAATTATGATCGGCACCCCTGCCGTAAGAAATTTGATCAGGGAGAATAAGATTGCCCAAATCCCTTCGGCATTGCAAACCGGACGCCAGCACGGCATGCAGACAATGGACCAGGCGCTGTTGGATTTGTGCAGAAACGGCCTTGTTTCCAAAGAATCAATCAGGAATTTTGTAAGCGCCCCCTCTGTCCTCGACGGCATAAAGTAAATTCTCAGGGAGATCTTCCATGGAAATAAAAGATTTATTACAAGAAATGGTGCGTTTGGATGCTTCTGATATTTACATTACCGTTGGGCTGCCCCCTGTGTACAGGAAGGAAGGGAACAACATTCCCGCCGGTCAGGAAATGGTAACGGGCGATGACACCCGCACCCTTGCCGAATCAATAATGAGCGAAAAACAAAGGGCAGATTTTTACGAACAGATGGAAATGAATTTAGCCCTGTATTATCCGGAACTTGGACGTTTCAGGGTAAACATTTTTTTTCAGCAAAGGAATGTCGGCCTTGTTATCCGGCAGATAAAGATAAATATTCAGTCTATTGACGATTTACGGCTACCCCAGGTGTTCAAAGACATTGCCATGACAAAACGGGGGCTTGTGCTGGTAGTTGGCGCAACCGGTTCAGGGAAATCAACCACACTGGCGGCGATGATTGATCACAGGAATGAGAATAATTCAGGCCACATAATTACGGTAGAAGACCCCATTGAGTTTGTGCACCGCCATAAAAAGTCTGTTATCACACAAAGAGAAATCGGACTGGACAGCTTGTCGTTTCACAATGCACTAAAAAATACCTTGCGCCAGGCGCCGGACGTCATCCTGGTGGGAGAAATCCGCGATACCGAAACAATGGAGTCTGCCATTACCTTTGCGGAAACGGGCCATCTTTGTTTGGGAACACTTCATGCAAACAACGCAAACCAGGCGATTGAAAGGATTATAAACTTCTTTCCTCCGGAACGGCATGAACAAATATACATGCTCCTCTCGCTGAATCTACGGGCAATAATCTCGCAAAGATTAATTCCAGCAAAAGATGGAAAGCGGTCAGGCGCCTTTGAAGTATTGCTGGACACCCCAAGGATAAAGGATCTTATCTTAAAAAAGGAAATAGGGTTATTGAAGGAAACAATGGCAAAAGGGAATCAGGAAGGGATGATGACCCTGGACCAGTCCTTATTTCATCTTTTAAAAAAGGGGGAAATAACTTACGAAAACGCAATTGCCTACGCCGATAGCGCGAATGATCTGCGTCTGCGGATAAAGGTGGAAGGGATTGAAGGTGAGAAAGAAGAAGGGCAGGCTGCGCGTTTTAAATTAAAGTAAAAAAAATTTTCAACTTAATCGAGGTATATGCATGAAAAATGAAAAACCAAATTATTGCAATCCAGGGCTTCTTTTGTTGAGTTGAATTTTCTTTCATCTAAGCAACTGCTAATTTCTCTTCATTTTGAATAATTATCCTGGGATTTTTGCTTTTTGGTGGGATGGGCAATCCCTTTTCTTTTAGTAAACTAATATGTTCCTTCATTCCCCATTTTGCTTTATAAATGCAATCCTCTATAGAGTGGCCAATGCCACTAAAACCTTCTAAATCTTCTGAATAAAATCCAAAATAGTCAGGTTCTTCAGTTGCCTCTATTATTAATGAATATTCTAAATCAATCATTATTTGCCTCCTATTATTTCTTTTTTATTCCTGCTGATTTTAGTACAGCATGACAGGTACCTTTTGGAACTTCTTTTGAACCATGATAGTCTACACGAATTAATTTGTTCCATCCAGCTTTTCCATAATATCTTATAGACCTTTTTTCTTTTATAATTTTGAATCCTTCTTTTTCAGGAAGTTTAACAAGTTCGCTAAATTTCACTGTTTATCCTGTATATTAATTTTTCATAACGTACTCTTCAGCAGTCGCGGCTTTTTGCGGTCTGCTGGAAGAGATGGTTAAGCGATGTCCTCTGCGTTGTTCACCAATTCTTTAAAGTCACTTTCTCTTAAAATTCTGATTTGTTGCCCTTTTGTAATTAGTCGCTCAGCTTTTTGGTGCTTTGAGCTTTTTTCCTTCCCAGCTAACTTTGTTACATCTTGATCACCAACAACTAAAATTGTAGTTTTTTTTGTGACTCCAGACTCCACATTGCATCCTATTTGGGCAGCAAGATCTGCCGCGTCTATACGGCGAATTGTCAGCGCCCCTGTAAAAACTAAATTTTCACCATAAAGCACTCCTTCAGGATTACCTTCACGACGAATTGCACCGCCAGTGCTAATATTAGAAGGATCAATTGGTTGTTTTACTCGCTTAAGCCAATCTTCAATTCCCAAACCTGTTTTGGCTATCGCAGCAATTAAAATATGTCCAGAAGCTTTTGCATCCTCCAGCGCATTATGATGTTTAAATTCATAGCCAATTAATTCACAGACATTTTTTAATCCATATCCGCTCCATGAAATTTCATTCCAGGTTCGACGAGCAACCCTTGCAGTATCCAACCATTTTGGTTTAGGTATTCTAATGTCGTATTTATCAAAAGCTTTACTAACGGAAACTCTGTCAAAGTGAGTATGGCATACAGTTAATACGCCATCGAGATATCCGTATATTTTTTGTGCAACCTCATGAATCTTAGGGGACCCCTCAACATCTGTTTCTGCTATTCCGTGAATATAAATGTTTATTGGATCAAAATAATCTTCTGGATCAATTAAAGAGCACCATTCGTCAATGAGTTTATTATCTTCGAATTTAGCAATGCCGATTTGACAGATGGAGGAAATATCTGCATTTGCTGTTTCAACATCAAGTGCTACAAATTTCAACTGGCTGTTCCTCCGGAATCACGGGTTAGCATATTTCGTCGCATCGCTTGTATAGATAACTTTCATACCAGTTTTTGAGCAAACAATTTCTCTTTCTTCAGTTAGATCGATGTCTAAATCTTCACCCCTTAGACCTTGCCACTCTGCCAAGTAATTAAGGCTACCATACTTTTCTTTTTTTTGTGTTTTTTTCTCTACGCCACCTTTCCAGCCGAGTACTGGCAACTCTCCATTTTTTGCTTGCTCTGCCAACTCAGGGGATTCGATGCTTCTTCTTCGCCCAACTTCCCAGCATGTGATTAGACCATTGTCTGGTCCCCTCCATCGCTCATCAAACGAAGGGTTTTCCCTTATAGGCTCATGACAGGAGCGGTAAATACGTTTGCTCATTAATTTCTCCTTTTGTTTTAGAAGCTTAATGTGCGCTTGAGCGGTACGCCGTCGGGCGCGTTCGTCTCAAAGCGCTATACTCAATCAGACTGGAATCACGGGTTTCTGACGTGCTCATCCATTACCTTCCATGCCCTTTTAATTGTGCTCAGATTGGGATTATATTCAATCAAACCGAAGCCAGTGGTTTCAGTCTGATTGAGTATAGACGTGAAACATTCACTTTAGCCATTGTTCAATATCGAACTTGATTGCCTTACCAACATATTCGTTTGACGCCTAATCGGAGAATCGACCACTGAGTTTTATGACTGATGAGTAGCCGCGCTGTTTTAATTGCACAGCCAAGGGTTTTACATCAAACCACATAGTCAGATTCTTTCCGTGTGTCAGCTCACAAGGGAGGCGATGGGTAGAGTTATTGGAAGAATTTATAAACTGGGAGCCATCGGGGAGCAGCAGTCCCACAGATGATAGCGTGACGGGTTTCTCTCCAATATTTGCGGCTTCCATAAGAATGTGCGTGTCGCTAATTTGTGGCCCAGCCGTAAGAAAGCCATATGATGTTCTTACTTTTACCCGTGGTGCTTTATCTTGACGCTGAACGACTGCCACATATGTTGACAGAAGTGCTGCATATGCAGCTACAAGCAGAGTAAGTATGTCTTTCAGTTCCATCAATACTCCGTGTTTACGTCTAACAATGATTATACAGTCTGTATAAAACGTCAAACGCAGACTGTTTCGATATGTATAAGAAGTTGCCGTGCCTTCTCGTCACATATTGTAACTACTTTCGCATTAAAATAAAAGAGTTGCGTATCATCATAAAAACTTTTCATTATTGAAATGATAAAGAACAGTTCGTAATTTTAGACACCGTAACCTCCTTTGCCCAAAACATGGGTGTAGATCGTCGTTTTTACACCGTGATGGCTAAGGAGTTCCCAGATGGTTTGAATATTTGATTTTAAGCAAATATCAATCTTTCCCCCTTAGGCTCAGGTATGGGATCACCAAACTCCTTAGCGGTATCAATCCATAATTGAATTGCCTCTTTAGCATTTTTTAATGCTTTTTCATGAGTCTCTCCATGAGCTATACAGCCAGGAAGTTCAGGCACTTCTGCTATAAATGCATTGTCTTCATTACTCCAGTAAATAATAATTTCGTATCTATACATCAAATAGTCCCTCCGCGTTTATATTTTACTATAATGTTTCTTACTTGTTTAACCTGATAAGGCTTTGCCTTATTGCCCTCACGCTGAAGATTAATTTTTTCTATAACAGCTTTCTTTCTGAACATGTGATGGCTGCTTTTAATCCTCATGTCAAAACCGAAATGTTTCAACAGGCTGCATAAATCTTCAAATTTAATATTTGCATCCGATGTTCCACAAAGAATCTTAAGCAAGAGCTTCTCATGTTTACCTATTGGTTTATTTTATCATTGTTGTTGTGGTTATTTTATTATTTTTTATGCACCGGATAGGTCACGGGCATTGCTGCCCGATTCCCTCCTAAGAACTGTACGTGATAGTTTCCCATCATACAGCTCAAGCACCTGTTTAAGCTTCTCTTATGGAGAAACCCGCTAATAAATTTCTTCACGTTAATAACTGACTGTCAGTATATCAAAAAAAAAGAAGGGGCACCAGGCTTAGCACCCGTCATTTGCATTCCCTTCTTTCAACTGATTCATTCAATGTTCACGTAATAAGGCACCTGCCAACTATCAGCCTCATTACTGAGCCGGTAATATTTCAACCGGTATCTCTTCCATTACAGAAAAGCATT
This sequence comes from Candidatus Kuenenia sp., assembly GCF_027493735.1. Lineage (NCBI taxonomy): Bacteria > Pseudomonadati > Planctomycetota > Candidatus Brocadiia > Candidatus Brocadiales > Candidatus Brocadiaceae > Candidatus Kuenenia > Candidatus Kuenenia sp. The sequence goes on along the minus strand of NZ_JAOSKF010000018.1, from coordinate 244,944 downwards.
CGCTTCCTTATGGCATCTCACCCCAGTCCTCCAACAGCATGCCTCACGGTTAGCCTGCCCATAGGGCGAAGGTCTGAGTTTCCACGTTCCGTATAATTGACCCTGTAAATGACTTAGATGCGTCCTGGACACCGGTGGTTCTACAGTTCCGTGCAAGCACGTTAGAGACTTGCAACTTTACCAACATGCTATTCACACTGGGGGAATAACCTTCGACCTGTTAAACCTCGTAGGTCTGTCGCTCATTGACGATGCGTGCGGACATTCATATATTTTCATCATATCATTCGTTCCTAGCCCTTAACCGGATAGGTTTTCCGGAGGGGTCTGCCTGTCGCCATTTCGACCCAATTCGGTACGTTGTCCGTGAGGCTTCGCACCCCGTCGTCAGCGCAATGGTAGCACGCTCACGTAGGAATAAGCAGGAACATGCTTAGTACACTCAAGAAGAAAATCTTCTTTTAGTACAATCAATTATGCGACATCGTGTCGCGACTAACGGCTAGCGTTACCTGCGCTGGGGCGGGCGTGGATTCGGCTTGAAAGCAGGATTCTGTTGAGGCGTAGAAAAAGGTCAATAAATCGCACAGAATCCCCAGCGTCAGGTGCACGCTTTGTTAGACCCCGCCTTTGACCTGCAAGACTCTTTGCCGAATTCATTTCTTGATTGTCCGTAAATGCTTCCATCCAGTCAAGTGAGCCTGTATCTTAGGTTCTAAAAGTTCCTTGACTTTTTCATCGGAAAATCCAATGATTCCCAATAAGTACAACTCAAATATCATTGTCAATACATAAATAATGGAAGGCAACTCTTCTTTTTGGAAAGTCAATTTCCGTTCGTTGTGATGCACAAATTCATTTCTCGTGTTAGTAACTCTTTTAGCAAAAAGTTCCATATCATCAACAAATCGTCCAGAGGTCTCTTTTTTATTATCAAGAAGTTCAAAGATTTTTTGTCGAAATCTTTTGTAGTTCGCGTTACTCAATGCGCCTTCCACCCATTCAGTTAATTCAGCAGGAACAGCGCTCAGCACTCTCTCCTTTTGCTCAACAAATTTATCGTGCGATAAATATTGACCATCAAACAAAATACTGTGCAAAGACTCTAGCGACTGAGCGATATTTAGAAATTTTGTATCAATAAACAATCGGTTGCTATAGAATAACGAGCGATATAAATGAATTATCGTTTCGTATTTATCAAAGGATGTAAACCATGCAGAGATTTGGTCTCCTGATAAATCCTTGAAGGTATATAAAAATTCCTGCGGCAATTTTTGTTTTCTGCTTACAATCGGCTCTATAGGCGTATAGAAGATATTTATTTCTGGATAATGTATCTTGCCTTCGCCGAGTTCTTGTGGGTTCTCCTTTGAAAAGCCAAACACAGACATAGGATAAGGTATCCTTTGGATTGCAAATTGAAGTAAATACGCGAATATATTTAATTGTTTGAATAAATCATCAAATTGAATATCGCCATTTTTGCTTTTTACGACAAGATACGCGCTCTGAGAAATTGTCACTTCAGTTTGTATTATAGTGTGGTTTGGACCACGACTCGAAAAACCTATGCCAACCTCGAAAGTTTCTCCAACATCGAAAAATTGCGACATAGGTTTTTCATATCTTATTTTTGAGACAAATTTGCTGTCAGCAGTATCCACTTCAATTGCAAATCCATAAATATCTACCCAAGCGTCTAAATCTGTGTAACTACCACATAATTGATTAAATCTAATTTTTTCTTCTGCCTCAAAATGCACCCCTTCAAAAACAAAGTGCACCAAGTATTTACCTCCGCCTAATCCAACCAGCGGATAAGCCCAAGAACTGATAATGCACTTGTATAAAGTAATAGATTTTCCCTGTTGAGTAACCCCAAGAATAATAGGCAATTGTTGTATTGGTTCTAGTTTTTTTGAATCAAACACTCCTACCAGTTCAAGATCGGCACCATCTTCTTGAGAATAAGTTAGTGTTCCAGGCAATTTATTCTCTTCTGAGTCGGGGGAGCCACCAGTATCCTTTCAATTCAAATGGACTTTGCATTATTTCTCCGCTTACTATGAATCAAACTTTATCTGCAATGATTTTACTTGTTGATCTAAAAATGAGATTATTGTGCAAGAAGGGGGTCGAACAATGATTATACAATCTGTATAAAACGGCAAATACAGACTGTTTCAGTATATATAAGAAGTTGCCGTATCTTCTTATAACGCATTGTAACTTATTTCTTATAAAGCTTTTGTGTATTTTTTTGCTTTTGTTCATTCCGGTTTATACAGTCTGTATAAACCAACCTACAACCTATCGACTGGACTTCGGACACCGTGACCACCTTTGTTCAAGACATGGGTGTAGATCATCGTCATACTCAGATATGATAGCAAGATAATAGAAAATTGTTTTTCCCATAAAATCGAGCACTAATAAAACAAAAATGAAGAAAATTTCAAGCTTTTTAATTTTTTCAGCAAAATAGACAAACAAAAAGAAGGGGATACTTCCCTTATTTTCTCACCAAATCAAGCAAGAAATATGGGAGGTGTCCCCGATTCACCAAAAACATTCAAATACCCGTATTTCAGCTTTAATAAGCATTACCAACGGTAGCTAACTGCGCTGGGATTTACTGGAGATGTACACGGTGCACGCGGTTGGAATCCTTCCCAGAAACACAATTGATAGAATAATTGATAAGGGATACCGCAGTAATCTGCCGGCATTTCCGTAACAATGAGAGCCAGAGTGTTAAACCCTCATGCGTTTAACATTTCTTTTATATTATTTTCCACAACTGGACTTGCAATAACAGCCTCACGAAGTTTTTCAACAATTCCAATAGGCATTTCCGTCTTACATGCTAATTGTTTGCTTTTTAGAAGAGAAACTATTTCTTCAATGGTCTTTTTAATTACCGAGTTACAATCCACGACTGATTCTTTAGTAAAAATCGCATATTCGGCGTTGTCTATTTTTACCAAAGTATTAGGCATATGACGTCTACGCTTTATAGCTTTTTCGACTTGTGAGGTTGAATTAACCATGATTAGGAATTTGTCCTTTAGCGGGGCCTTATTCACAACTATAAAATAGTGTGGTTCCGGATTACAAAAGCTTTTTTCTGTAAAGTAGTAAACAGAACCGGGTTGTATTGTAGACTTGATTTGTATATCGGGCGGAATATCAATCAGGAACTTGCTCCCATTGATTTTTCAGTTCCATTTGTTCTTTTACATAATTCAGCATTTCTTCTTTATCATCAGTATCCATAGCAAATAAGTCCTTACCTTCTAATGGGATTAACTGCTCGCTTCCGGACATGGCATCTTTAAAGAAATCTTCGTAATCCATGTTAAATACAGAACCAATACCTGACTCCAACCTCTTTTCAAACCTCTTCCATTCCGGATATGCGTGGGAAACTTCTGCAAGCTGAAATTTGTCAAGATGTCCGAAATATTTTATTGCAAACTCCAGCGCTTCAATATCAGAATCTGAGAAAACATTCATATCTACATCATGTATAGACTGAATATCATAAATACCTTGTTTTTCGATATATTGTCTATTATATTCACTCTCAATGGTGTCCAGAAAAGAGGTATTTTCAGCAATATCTTTCGTTTTAGAACCTACCGGACCGTATTCCATTGCAACATATTCATCGTTGGTTACCGGTCGACCATATTTGCGCAAGTGGTACCTATCGGCAAAATAAATAAGCTTTATGGCCTTCATCTTATTTACCTTTCCGCCGGATATTTTTGCAAGGTAGTTCAGGGCTTGAGTAGCTTTTTTGAAATCAAAATTGAAATGGATACACATATATCAAATCATGTTCTCGTGTAAATGGTGATAGGATAGAATTATAATGAAAATTCAGGATTTGTTTTGATTTATTATAGGTCATTTTTGGTAACTATTCAGCGTAAACGATACACGGCTCGTTCCCAAACTCCAGTTTGGGAATGCATTTGTTCGAGAAACTCCGGTTTCTCGCCTATTTATTGATAGATAGGGAATAAAATCACAGGGTTAAGACAGTTTGTAATTTGTCAAGTCAGACCCTCACTGGAAACAAAGTTTCCAGTGCAATTACGTTCCCAAACTGGACAGACTGGGTCAAATGAACTTTGTTTTCTCAAAAGTGGGGATAACACCTCACATCTTGCCTGTTTTATACCCTATTTATTACTATTTTTCCATTAAAGTGGGGAATGCATATCGAGAAATAGGGTAAAATTGCCCATTTGACCCAGTCTGTGGAGTTTGGGAACGAGTTGCGCTCTTATCTCCGGTAGTTTAATAAATTACGCTGAATAGTTACCATTTTTGAGATTTATCAATAATCTTGTTTTGGATAAAGAGGGATAAAGAGGGGACACTTCCCTTATTTTTTCACCAAATCAAGCAAGAAATATGGGAGGTGTTCCTATAATTTCATTTCAAGATTTAATGCCCCATGAGGGGATTTTCCCTTGTAGCCTAAAATCACTCCAACTTGACTTGTCAATTCTTCATTTAACAAAATTCCAGTCCATTGTGTTTTTGTTAAGTCAGTCGCCATTATTCTCTTTTTTATTTGTTTGTCTACCGTACATAACACGAGGCTGAGTTGCGGCGGGCCTAAGGAAGCACTGCACCAGCTAATTTAAAATAAGATCTGAGAGGGCACCAAACCCAGCCAACAAGCCGGAACCCGCGGTCAACTCCAGCCGATGTTATGTGGTCGGAACTGACCTCGCTTCTTGTGTCTCAATTTCAGAGTAAATATCTTACTATAATTACTATATCTTACAAAAATTCAAGATGATTTTTCATCTCATCTGATTCGAGTACTTGATAAATTAGCATGAGTCCTCTTACAATGTCGCCAATTGGAGTACGTTGGTGAGCATACACGATACCGCTGTGTTTAACACCTCTTGAATGTAGCTTCAGAAAATCCTCATCTTGCGTAAATATGACTCTTCTTTCTTTCATGGCAAAAGCTATATGTTCCTTATCATCTGCGCCCAACATCCCAGCTTCTTTTGTCGTCAAAGCATCCACGCCTCGAAGTCGCAATCCTTTCACAACAGAATTGGATACATGTTCGTCTGTATAAAACTTAAGCTTTTTACTCATTTAATTTTTGCAATACTTTTGAAGGCGTTTTTTGACGTAATGCTTCCACAAAAGATTCACTCTCCTCAATCGATTTGTCAATTTCAGCGCGATGATCGTAGTAATAGGCCAAAGCAGCGTAAACATCGGCTAAAGTCAGATCATATTCAGCAGCAATTTCGTCTGCGCTACGTCCCAACAGTTCGTGCCAAAGAACAATATTTTGAACGGTGATACGATGTCCAGCTATTCTCGGCTTACCACCGGTGATACCTTCGGTAATCTCGATGTGTCCATCTAAAGTTTTCGTAATCATTTACTCCACCTCTCAATTAAAAATCCAAGAATCAGCACACAGAAAAATTTAACTACTTTAGTAAAGAATGGCAAGAAAATGTTCGGCTGACTACTATTTTATTTAGATGATCGCTGAATACCTGCCACATAACAATGATTATACAGTCTGTATAAAACGGCAAAAACAGACTGTTTCGATATGTATAAGAAGTTGCCGTGCCTTCTTGTCACATATTGTAACTACTTTTCGCATTAAAATAAAAGAGTTGCGTATCATCATAAAAACTTTTCATTATTGAAATGATAAAGAACAGTTCGTAATTTTAGACACCGTAACCTCCTTTGCTCAAAACATGGGTGTAGATCGTCGTTTTTACACCGTGATGGCTAAGGAGTTCCCATACGGTTTGAATATTTGATTTTAAGCAAATATCAATCTTTCTCCCTTAGGCTCAGGTATGGGATCGCCAAACTCCTTAGCGGTATCAATCCATAATTGAATTGACTCTTTAGCATTTTTTAATGCTTTTTCAGGAGTTTCTCCATGAGCTATACAGCCAGGAAGTTCGGGCACTTCTGCTATAAACGCATTGTCTTCATTACTCCGGTAAATAATAATTTCGTATCTATACATCAAATAGTCCCTCCGAGTTTATATTTTACTATAAAGTTTCTTACCTGTTTAACCTGATAAGGCTTTGCCTTATTACCCTCACGCTGAAGATTAATTTTTTCTATAACAGCTTTCTTTCTGAACATGTGATGGCTGCTTTTAACCCTCATGTCGAAAACCGAAATGTTTCAGCAGGCTGCATAAATCTTCAAATTGAATATTTGCATCCGATGTTCCACAAAGAATCTTAAGCAAGAGCTTTTCGTGTTTACCCATTGATTCATTTTACCATTGATGTGGTGGTTATTTTATTATTTTTATATGCCGAACAATGATTATACAGTCTGTATAAAACGGCAAATACAGACTGTTTCAGTATATATAAGAAGTTGCCGTATCTTCTTATAACGCATTGTAACTTATTTCTTATAAAGCTTTTGTGTATTTTTTTGCTTTTGTTCATTCCGGTTTATACAGTCTGTATAAACCAACCTACAACCTATCGACTGGACTTTGGACACCGTGACCACTTTTGTTCAAGACATGCGTGTAGATCATCGTCATACTTAAGAAGATGTTGATAGCTTTTCCATATTGAATATTGAAGGTTTGGCCGTATGTTGAACTATCGGAGTGAACGGACAATTCCCCGGACGTGACTTTAACCCCTAAGAGTAAGAAAATGTAACTGCATACTAACGCCTTGCTTATTTCCAGACTATTCAAGTGATGAGGAAGGATGATTACGTATGGGTCCGCAGAATTGGACTACCCGCTTCTTCGAGGAGTTTGTTGATTTTAATGCGAGACGTTGCTTCTTTCTGCGCCATATTCAAAATTTATTTCAATAAAGCAGTTTTTCAAATACAAACTGACACATAACTATCTAATGAATTACCCCTTGATTTGAAAGGTATATAAAGGAATGCATTTGCCATAAGCTCAAATAAATACTGCATTTGATGTGCAATATCAAGGAAATTTTTAGGGAATGGGGATGATGGTAGGGAAAACCTCTTTTATCGTGATGAAGTGTTTTCTGAAATGAATTTTTCCAGGAACCGCAAACGCTCTTTCTTGGGATGTGGTTTGTTCAGATATCGCCATCCGTGCAATTTTGCATTTTACCAGACTGCGGAGATTGGGGACGACCTGTATTCTTGGTGGATCGTTGCAAAAAAACCGCACCTTGATCCGCCCTTACACGTTTGAAACACCAGGTGAAACAATATTATTAACCCTGTCAGGGTTTTTTCATAAAATTAAAGTGTCACAAAAACTTTTGATTGAGTTTTACTTACGCTTTTGTTTAAACTTGACACGAAAGCCTCTTTTGTTATAATCACCCGCTTCTTTTTATTTAATTAAAACATCCCTTTTTTTATTATATGAATGATCAAATATCCATGGAAACTGCTATTCAAAAAGCCGGTATACTTTTAGAGGCGCTCCCATATATTAAAAGATTCAAAGACAAGATTGTCATTATCAAATTTGGCGGAAGCGCTATGTCAGACGACAAGGTTCTCACAAACGTACTGCAGGACACGGTATTTATGAAAACGGTCGGCATGATGCCAATACTGGTGCATGGCGGGGGGCCGCATATTAGCAGGGAAATGGAAAGAAGAGGCTTACGTCCGAAATTCGTAGATGGACATCGCATCACCGACCGCGAGACCCTTGAAATTGCAAAAACCGTACTTGTTGACCAGATAGGGGCTTCTATGGTTAAAAAAATCTCTGAAATGGGCAACGACGCTGTATGTGTATGGGAAGACGGATATTGCCCGATTACTGCTGAAAAACATTATATAGAAGTGAAGGAAGATGACGGCACCACAAATCAGCTTGATATTGGTTATGTTGGCAAGGTGACCTCTATCATCAGAGAAAGATTTTTAAGCTTATGCAGTGAATGTACAATACCTATTGTGCCGCCTCTGGCAAAAGGAAACGACGGGGAAATATATAACATTAACGCAGATAGCGTTGCGGCATTTCTCGCGAAGGCACTTGGGGCGGAAAAACTCGTGTTTTTATCGAATACTCACGGTATCATGACAAGGCCAAACGACGAAACTTCTTTTGTTTCCACCCTGCATGAGGACGAGGCACATTCGCTTATTGATAAAAAAATTATCAACGGAGGAATGCTTCCCAAGGTATTCGCCTGTATTGCTGCCGTAAAAGCAGGTGTTAAAAAGGCGCATATCATTAACGGGCAAATACCCCATGCACTTTTGCTGGAGATTTTTACCGATAAAGGGGTGGGAACTCAGATTATTGTTTAACCACCGGTATTGCAGTTTTGTAACAACTTGTTTTTTTGAAAAAGCGAAACAGTTGCGTAGTTTTTTTATTTCCCATTTATCTGTCTTTTTGAAATAATTCACCGTAATGAATACGCAAGAAATCCAAAAAATTTATGAACGCTACGTTATTCCCAATTACATAAGAAATCCGATATTGCTGGTAAAGGGGAATGGTGTGGAAATATGGGACGCTGAAGGCAAACGTTACCTTGATCTTTTTTCAGGTTGGGCTGTCAGTCTCCTTGGGCATTGCCATCCCGCGACGGTAAAAGCCATTCAAAACCAGGCGGCAAAACTGCAGCATGCTCCGAACATTTATTACACTGAGCCGCAGGGCATGCTGGCAAAATATATCTCTGAAAAATCGTTTGGAGGGCAATGCTTTTTTTGTAACAGCGGTGCAGAGGCAAACGAAGCGGCTATTAAACTTGCACGTATTCATAACTCTGCGAGGGGAAAATACAAAATCATTACCTTCTCCGACTCATTCCACGGCAGGACGATTGCCACGGTAACGGCAACTGCACAACCAAAATATCAGAAGGGGTTTGCGCCGCTTGTTGAAGGGTTCTCCTATGTTCCTTTTAATGACACGGAAGCATTACGAAATGCCATTGACGACAAGACCTGTGCAATCATGTTGGAAACAATTCAGGGAGAGGGCGGTATTAACATAGCGACAAATGGATTTTTGAAGGATATAAGAAATATTTGCAATGAAAAAGGATTGCTGCTAATCCTCGATGAAGTACAATGCGGGATGGGAAGAACGGGCAAATACTTTGCTTATCAACATTATGGCATTGAGCCGGACATTATGACATTGGCAAAGGCGCTGGGCGGCGGAGTCGCAATCGGGGCTATGACGGCAAAAAAAGAAGTAGCCAAAGACCTTGTACCGGGCAGCCATGCTTCCACCTTTGGAGGAAACCCCCTCGCATGTGCAGCAGGAGTCGCTGTGTTTGAAACCATTGAGAAAGAAAACCTGCTGGATAATACAAAAAAGATGGGGGAATACGCCATGGAACAATTGCGCTCGCTCAAAACACAATGCAATATTATTAAAGAAATACGCGGCGTAGGTCTTATGATAGGAATTGAACTCGCGATAAACGGAAGTACTATCATCAAAGATTGCATTCAGGCGGGTCTGTTTCTCAACTGTACCCATGACACGGTTATCCGGTTTATGCCCCCTCTCAACGTAAAAAAAGAAAACATCGATGAGGGGTTGGGTATTTTAAAATCAGTCCTCTCAAACTATTAATGTGTCAAAATATTTTATGAAAAACAAAGATTTAATTTCTATTGCCGACCTGTCGCGACCTGAGATCGAGGAGATTTTTCAGGTTACAAAAGAGTTGAAAGACCTGCACATAAAGGGTGTTGAGGAAAAATGCCTGAGCGGAAAAATTCTCGGGCTTATCTTTGAGAAAAGTTCCATGCGCACACGGGTATCCCTGGAAGTGGCAATTGTGCAATTGGGCGGTTATGCCATCTATCAGACGCAGACTGAAATCAATCTCGGCAAAAGAGAGGCAATTAAAGATGTAGCAAAAGTGTTGTCACGTTATTTAAACGGGATAGCGATCCGCACATTTGGGCATGACACGGTGCAGGAATTGGCAAAATACGCAACTATTCCCATCATAAATGCCTTAACGGATCTTTACCACCCGTGCCAAGCGCTCACTGATGTATATACGATTCTGGAAAAATTCAAGACACTGGAGAATATAAAGATAGTTTTTATCGGAGACGGAAACAACGTTGCAAAATCTCTTGCGCAAACCTGCATAAAATTAGATATAGATTTCCACATTGCATCTCCAAAAGGCTACGAATTCGATGCGGATTTCATTTCGGAACTGAAACACATGGCGAACGGAAAAAATCTGATTCACCTTTACCGGAATCCTGAAGAAGCGGCAGAGAACGCAAACGTTATTTATACAGATACATGGACCAGCATGGGACAGGAAGCTGAAGCAGAAATACGCAGACAGGTTTTTAAAAATTATCAGGTCAATGCTGCGCTTTTGAAAAAATGCGCAGACAATGTCAAGGTAATGCACTGCCTGCCTGCCCATAGGGGAGAAGAAATTACCGATGAGGTGATTGATGGCAAATGTTCGGTCGTATATGATCAGGCTGAAAACAGACTACACGTTGAAAAGGCAATTTTAAAACTTTTATTAGTCAGATAAAACCATGAGAGTTGACAACCGCAAATACGATGAATTACGCCCTGTTACCATCACAAGAAATTTTACCAAATATTCTGCCGGGTCTATTCTTGTAGCATCTGGCAATACAAAAGTTATTTGTACTGCTTCAATAGAAGAATACGTGCCGCCACACATTAAAAACACCGGCACAGGATGGATTACCGCTGAATATTCGCTATTGCCTGGCGCAACGCCTTCCAGGGTGCCAAGAGAATCCACAAAAGGAAAGATATCCGGAAGAACGCACGAAATTCAACGCCTTATAGGCCGCTCTTTACGGGCAATCTGCGATCTTGCCCTGTTAAAGGAACGAACGATCTGGATCGATTGTGACGTAATTCAGGCTGACGGAGGTACCCGCACTGCGGCAATTACAGGGGGCTATATCGCATTGGCAGACGCGGTTCAATGGTTAATCGATAAAAATGTTATAAAGGAAAATCCCCTCATCAATAGTGTCGCAGCCATAAGCGCAGGAATTGTAAATAATATCGCATTGCTGGATCTGTGCTATGCAGAGGATGCCTCTGCGCAGGTAGACATGAACTTTGTAATGACCGGCAGTGGAAAATATATTGAAGTACAGGGCACAGGCGAAGAATACGCCTTTGATGAAGATCAATTAGCAAAAATGCTCACATTAGCCCGTAAAGGAATTTGTGAGATAACTGAAATTCAAAAAAAGGCATTGGGAACGTAATAAACACGTTATAATTCATTGGAAAAGAAATGTGGTGCTTTTACGGTTGGTTACCATTTAATAATACGAAGAAGCGCAGGAGGTTGAAATGGGTTCATATGTAAACGAGATTCATTCAAAGACAATTGTTATTGCCACGCAAAATAAGAAGAAAAAAGAGGAAATATTAGCTATCGCAGGAAACATTCCGGGCATTATTTTTCGCGGTACCGAAGATTTCCCTTTTATTCCCGTGGTGGAAGAAGACGGTAGAACCTTTAGGGACAATGCGATTAAAAAAGCAACCACCCTGGCAAAGGCATGTAATACATGGGCAATGGCTGATGATTCGGGACTTGAAATACGGGCGTTAAATGGACGTCCTGGCGTTCTTTCAAACAGGTATGCAGGCCCTGGCGCCACAGACGAAGCAAATATCCAAAAAGTACTCTCTGAATTATATAACTTTACCGAAGAAAAACGTGCTGCCCGATTTGTCTGTTCCATTGCACTGGCAAGTCCGCACGAATTACTATTTGTGGTAGAAGATTACTGCGAAGGATTCATCGCAAAAGAACCAAGAGGTTCCGGGGGTTTTGGGTACGATCCTGTTTTTTTCGTACCATATTACAATCAGACACTTGCAGAGCTTTCCCAATTTTCAACATCGGTTAAGAATAAAATCAGCCATCGGGCAAAGGCATTGCAACAATTTAATGAACGCATAATCCCCCTTTTGCGCAGTAGATAATATAAGGGACTTGGAATTTATTATTCCGTAGCAGTCAACAGTCAACGGTCGGCAATCGGCAAATTGCAGACTGTTGACTGTTGATTGAGAACAAAAACAAAGAAATTACCTATAAGGGACTAACAACCTGATTTCAACCCTGAATTCCTTTCCAATACCGGTCCACAAATGACTGGATTTGACTGATCACCCCTTCCTGCCTTACCGGTTGAAAGAGATGTGCAAATCTTCCCTGTTCCCTCAAATATTCTTCAACCGGTTTAAATTTTTGGGGGATAATCGTATGGCTTATTTCGCCATAAACAGCCTCTTTCAATGCCCAAACGCCAGTATCAACCGCAAGCTTCGCAAGTTTTGCTGAATGTGACGGGTCGGTATGCCAGCCCGGAGGACATGGAGAAAGATTAATAAACAATTTTGGCCCTTTATAGTGTTTTGCCTTTTCAAATTTATTTATCAAATCCACCGGATGGGCGGGAGAAATAGTTGCAAGATACGGAGGTTTATGGCTTCTCCATATCTCAAAAAGATCCTTCTTATAAAATAACTCTCCCAACGGATTCATTTTCCCTGCCGGGGTAGTGCGCGTATTGGAAGCAAATGGCGTTGCTCCCGAAGATTGAAAACCGGTGTTGCCATATGCCTCATTATCGGAACACAGGTAATAAAAATCTACATTCCTATAAAGAGCGCCGGAAGTAGATGCGAGTCCAATATCATACGCAACACCATCTCCTGTTAATACGACTACCTTCAAATCTTCATCGGGATTTAACCTTCCCTTTTTTATCAAAATATCAAGGGCGTCCCTTATCCCTTGTGCCCCGGCAGGGGCGCATGCCATTGCCGTATAAAGCCACGAACTCCTGAACGGCGTGTAAGGATAGACAGACAAAAGGTATCTATTCAGCGTATTTTCACCCACTGTCGCTACGAGCTAGCAAAATCAGGCAATTCGCCACGGAATAGCATCTGTAATGCCCGGCTCAAATTTACACCTTGTTTTCGACAGGTCGAGAGATAACTCCGAATGCGGCAGAAAATTTTCGCTCCCTCCAAAGAACGAAAACAGCCAGATATCTTCTGCTGAACCTTCGTCATCCTGATATCGTTTTCTGCCAAATTGTTCGTAAAGGGAACATTTTTATTGTCCATAAACCTCAACACATCACCCTCATACGTCCTCAATCGTTCCAGAAGATTCCGTGCCTTTGTCCTTTTTACCCTCCCCCTTTTTCCCTTACGGTTCGTTTCATCAGGAGGAGGGCTTTCGGCTTCTGCGTTTTGGAGTATCTTCCTATACCTTTGCCGGTATTTTTCTGACTCATCAGTTCCCAGCATTCCCCCGGCATCACTCGTCGCACGGTTTATCTCTTTAAGTAATGCTTTCATCTCTTTCGCCCACTCCTGCTTATTATCATCTTCCCACACACCATCCAATTCCCTCAAGTGGTGTGCATTACACAACGCATGCGTACAGTTGCTATAGGTGTAATACGACTTCAAATGGTCGTGGCAAAGAATCCCCTTAAATTCAGGTAATATCCCGATACTATTTATCGCTTCTGTTCCACGTCTTTCATGCGGGAAAAAGTACGTCCACAAACTATTGGATGCACTGTGCAACCAATACCTGTCTCCATTCTTGTTGATACTAGTTTCATCCACATGCATCACCTCTGATTTTGCAAGTTCTTCCCTGGCTCTCACTTCGAAGGGTTCCAATGACTCGTAGGCTTCCCTGTTAAAGTTGTAAACAGAACCTTCACTCAGCGGTATCCCAATCTGTCCTTCAAAATACTCCTGTATCCTCTTGTAGGGTATCAATTGATACTGCGACATATAGACTGCATGCGCTTTCAAATCCGGACCATACTGCACCGCCTTTGTTACCCCTTCCGGAAATGACGCTACAATCCGGTTCCCTTTCGCATCCTCTACTACCTCTGCACGATACTCCGTTACTACACGCGAAATCTTTATATCAAACACCTGGCGTGCTTCGTAACCTACCACCTTGTATTTGCTGCGCGGATACTTCCTCCGGTCTACTTTTATTACTTCCACCTCATCAGGATTGTCTACCTTTTTGAGCGTTACTCCATCACGGCCCTTTTGCCCGCCTGCCTTCCTTTCACCCTTCGCCTTGCTTTCTTTCTTGCGATTCGGATCGCTTGAGGGAGGCTTGCTGCTGTTGCGGCTGTTCCGGTTCAGACGTCCTACCAGCAGTGTTATCAATAATGCCAACAACTCTATCATTGACCTCACCGCCGGTGACAGCCCTTTCTCTTCTGAAAGCAGCTTCTCTACTTTTTGGAGTGTTGCGTCTACGTCTATATTCTCTATCGTCAATGGATGATACCTGTATAATTAGCCTGAAATTATCTACTGCATCTATTATACCACAGGTTTTTTCACCCTTTTCTTTCGCTCTATAACACACCACAAAGGCTCGAAATTCTATAACTGAACAGACCCCACACACGTCTCTATGCACGGCATCTTGCTGCCTGGTTTTAACGCATTTACAAACATATACATACACTACCAGGTAAATTGCTTGTTTGTAACATTTCTGCTGTCAAGCAAATTCTAAATTATTTTCGCTGAATAGTTACGACAAAAGGGTAAAACATCCCGCAGCATTGACGATAACAATATTTTCCCCCAAAATCTTTAGGCAGTGCCTCAATGATAAAAGCCCGCCACAACCCGCACATGCAGGGTACCGGGATAAATATTCTCATGCAAAGGAATATCGCGAATAGATTTAATAGTATTCATCTTTATACAAAATCACACCCTTATAAATTTGGTGAAATCCGAAACCCAAAACAAATTCTAACGACAAAATGATTTGAAATACTAAAGCTCCGGCTTGATAACTAGAATATTAATGTTTAAAACCCGGTTTTTTTCACCTGTCTGCGTGCAATGTAAAGGCAGGTTGGGATTTTGTATTTTGAAATTTGTTTCGTATTTCGCACTTCGAATTTCGTATTTTTTATTTCGTGCTTGTTTGGCTCTGGCTATGCCATGTTAGGAATTTCAAAAATGTGGTTTTTCCCTATGTTAACCATTTCTACCGGCGATTTTTTTCAAATTTTCCATTCCGTTCCATTCTTCTTTTGTATAAAGAAGGTATGGATCTGAAGTCGCGCCTGTTTTGTTTGCCTTTTGCAAATGTGCAAAAATCACTTCAAATTCTTCCGGACTTACGTTTTTGCCGCCAAGGCCGCCAATAAAAGAAAGTAATACAGGCCTTTCCCTTTCGTTATACATACAACCGGCAATTTCTGAAAACAAAATACCGCCTTTTCCAACGCTTATATTCTGATCAAACACTGCAACGGCCTTCTTCCCTCTAAGTGCCGCCTGAATGTCAGTTCCAGGGAACGGTCTTATCATCCTTATTCTCAGAAGGCCGATGCGAATGCCCTTTGCCCTTGCTTTTTTAACTGCTGCCTTTCCAATGGTGGAAAAGGAATTTGTCATGATTAATACATATTCTGCATTCTCCATCATAAATTCCTCTACAACACCATGGCGCCTTCCGAACACATCTTCAAATTCCCCGGCAATTTCTTTATAAACATTGAGACTATTTCTGCTGGCAAGATGCATTTGGTATTTGAAATACGTATATGCAAACCCGCCCAGCACAGCTACGCCTTGTGACGATGGCTGGCTTGCCTTGAAAAATGCATGCCTGGAGGTATACGCAGGTAGAAAACTTCTTACTTCTTTGATATCGGGTATTTCAACCGGTTCTCTCGTAAAAGAAAGATGGAAACCATCAAAATTGACAAGCACCGGCAAGAGGACTCGCTCATCTTCCGCCAATTTATACGCAATCAAAATCGAATCTAAAATTTCCTGGCACGACTCGCAGTGAATCTGTAAAAAACCTGTATCACGTGCGGAGAGAATATCGTTGTGGTCCGGTTCAAGTGTTATCGGCGCAGATAAGCCCCTGGAGACATTTACCATAACAAAAGGGGCGCGCCATCCTACCACGGTGTAAAGCATTTCGTAGCCGTACAGAAGGCCCTGGCTTGACGTTGCGGTAAAAACCCTTACCCCCGTTACATTCGCTGCGCCAGCGGCGGTAATCATTGAATGTTCCGATTCCAGGGAGACAAACATGGCGTCCATTTCTCCATTATTTATCCAATACACCAGTTTTTCGATTATCTCCGTTTGTGGAGTGATCGGATATGTTGGAACATAGTCAACTTCCGCCAGTCGCGCACCCCATGCCGCGGCAGCATTGCCCGTTAGCATTTCCCTTTTATTGTCAATAGACATATCTCTCTTTATTACAGTATTCCTCTGTAAAAACCTCGTTTTTGTAAGTTTTTCTTCGTGGTTAAAGTCTTTTTGGTTGAGGTTTTACGGAATGGGGTAAAATCTTTATCCCACCAACTTAAACTTATTCCTGGGAGCACCGCATATCTCACATGTATCAGGAGCTGCTTTTTCAACAGTATTGCCGCAGACCTGACACACATAATAGTCCACAATTTCATTATCCCCCAGATTATTTAATGCTCTTTTGTAAAGATTTGCATGAATACTTTCCACTTTATTTGCGAAGGCAAAACTCTGCTCCGCTTTTTTATGGCCCTCTTTTTTTGCATTTTCGATCATTCCAGGATACATTTTGGTAAATTCATACGTTTCGCCGTTTATTGCTTCCTGGATATTTTCTTTCGTACTGCGGACTCCGTCTAAAGCACGAAGGTGACTGTGGGCGTGTACGGTTTCGGCTTCGGCAGCAGCACGAAAAAGCTTTGCAACCTGAGCATATCCTTCCTCTTCAGCCTTTTTTGCAAAAGCAAGATACTTTCTGTTCGCTTGCGATTCTCCTGCAAACGCCTCTTTTAAATCATCGGTAGTCGCCATAATGAATCCTCCTTTAAAAATGATATTTATTTTATTACAGAAAAACACAATTTCATATGGCAATATATTAGCAAAATACCTCGTGTTTTTCCAACTTTTGAATAAATAACTATTTTGGGAAGAAATCGGCAGTCCATAGTAGGCAATCGGCAATCGGCAGATTGCACATTGCACATTGCACATTGTGGACTGTGGACTGTGGGGGGAGAAATTGAGAAAAACAGGGTGTTCATTCCTACGCTTACGAATCAGACGCAGAGTATCACTTCCTGATTAGTGGAACAAACCGGACCGGAATGATAGATTTTTTTACAACATTCGATGAAGCATCTTTTGTAATCAATATTAATTCCTGTATTTCATACACGCCGCCTACCGGAATTACCATACGTCCTGATGGTTTAAGTTGATCAATAAGTGGTTGTGGAATTTTTTCTGTTGCGGCAGTTACTATTATGGCGTCAAAGGGAGCATGTTCCGGCCAACCGTTATAACCGTCGCCTATCCTGACTTCTACATTATCAAATCCCATGGTTTGTAACTGTTCTTTTGCCCGGAGGCCTAATTCTTCCACTATTTCTATTGTATATACCTGCTTTACCATTTTGGCAAGAATGGCAGCCTGATATCCAGAGCCGGAGCCAATTTCCAGGACAACCGCATCTTCATCCGGCTGCAATAGTTCTGTCATAAATGCCACAATGTATGGTTGGGATATTGTCTGTCCATAACCTATCGGCAAAGGATTATCAAAATAACTATAATGACGGTTTTCTTCCGGAATAAACAAGTGCCTGGGGACGGATTCCATGGCATCCAATACCCTTTTGTCAGCCACACCCCTGTTCGCAATCTGCCTTTCTACCATCTGTTTGCGCTGTAAGGTAAAAGCATCTTCATTTAATATAGTATTTTTACCGCCCATCGCTGAAACAGCACCTTTACTAACAATGAAAAAAGAAATGAAAGCTATCACAATTATGAAGCTGGGAGAAATTGAAGCCGTTAGTTTTGTCTCTCTATAAATTGTATCCATACTAATAAAACAATATTATCTTGTACCAAATAACACAAGCTTTTTTTACTGTTTTTATTTTTCGCAAAATGCTTATATCCGTAACATTTTATCTTTTTGAAAAATTCACGGGATAGAAAAAATACCATGTAGCCCCGTTAGGGGCGGTCTGTTTGTAGCACAATAAAATTCAATAGAGTAAATAGCTCCGTAGGAGCGGCCTGTCCGTATTCTTAATTTATCCTGATTGTCAAACAATACTACAGTATAATTCAGGGAAATAACAACCGGAGACATTGTATAAAATCATGGGAAATGGGCGCAGTGACAGAAATTTCCTTTTTTGTATAGGGGTGAACGAAGGATATCCTATGCGCATGAAGCATTTGCCTTTTCGCCTCTCTGTGTAGTATATTCTCAATTTCTTTCCGTGCGTATTCTGTTTCTCCTATTACCGGGTGGCCAATGGATGCAAGGTGAATTCTGATTTGATGCCTTCTGCCCGTTTCTGTGGCTACCTCAAGGTAAGATGTGTTTTTCCCTTTCTTTAATAATGTAATGTGTGTTACGGCTGTTTGTCCGCCAACAGGACTATTGATAGTGAAGGCAGGTTCACAAATCTTTCCCGTTACAATTACACGATAAATCTTTTGAATGTCGTGTTTTTTAAACACCTTTTTCATCTCTTCAAAAGCGTTTTCGTTTTTAGCAAAAATCAATGCGCCGGAGGTATCTTTATCTAACCGGTGAACAGCCTGTATCCGGTCACGGTTAAACTGCGTCCGCAAATCACGCTCGATACTATTCTGCCCATTTGTTACGATGCCAGGAGGTTTTGAAACAATTACATAACAATCATCGTTAAAAAGAATATCGTATGTCTTCTTTTCCGGTTGGCGCGTCTTACCGGAAAGAACCTCAATGCTATCACCTGGTTTTAATTGATAGGAAGCAATCCACACCCTTTTTCTATTGACAAACACTAGGCGGTCATCCAGAAGCTGTTTTGCTTTTTTATTAGACAAGGAAAGTTTATTTGCAATAAAATGAAGCAGCGTAAGCTCACTATCCCGATGCGTGACAATAAATTTATGCATTTTTGCCTTCCGTTCAGGAGTAAATGGAAATCATAGGTGAACTACCGATTTCACAAATTAAAAAATCCTTCACAAGCTTACAATTAACCAATGACCAAATATATTACTACACTGTTATCCGGTAAAAAATCTTTTTTTGGCAACACTTTAGTTTTTTTGAAAAATAAAAATGTCAGGGAATTTCATCATGTATGGCAGGCACTGTCTACCGGAAATTGGGCGTCGATTGGGTAGTCTCTTGAAGAAGCTTCCCCTGCACAATTTTTCTTTGCTTTTTTGGTACCCACACAATATGATATTTGCATTCCCATACCGTACGTACTAAACTCTTTTTCATCTTTAACTCCTTTCTCCAGGATTGGCTACTTTAGCAACCTTAAGCCATACATGATACAAAGAAGTTTTGTTTTTATTAACAAGTTGGTTTTTTGAAAAGGTAGATGCGAAGCATTTGCCCGTTTGGGTATGAACGCATTTATAAAAATTTATAGCAAATGATTCGCCTCTACTCCATTTTTGGCAAAATATTTAATTGTGAAATCCGAAAATGCTAAATAAGAATCTACCCTCTGCACCTCCCAGCGGGGGATATTTTCCCTCTTTGGAATTTGTTTCGTATTTCGCATGTAGCACTTCGAATTTCGTATTTTTATTTCCTGTTTGTTTGGTTCTGGCTATGCCATTTTAGTTTGTTACGCTATGAATAAGACTGAAATAATAAATAAACACCCTGAAGCATTTAATCTCATTTGTTATGAAGACCAGCATAAGAATTTCTCATGGGAGACGGTAAAGAAAGAACTAGGTGTCGGCGGTAACAAGGTAAATATTGCTTACGAGGCCATAGATAAACACGCCACAACATGGAGAAAAAACAAAGTTGCGCTGTATTGGGAAGGTTCTGATGGCACACACTTAAAGTATACCTTTCAGGAATTGAAAATCCTTTCCGATAAATGTGCCAATATGTTGCAATCATTAGGTGTAGGCAAAGGAGACCGCGTTTTTTTATTCTTGCCGCGTTTGCCGGAGCTTTTTATAAATATGATTGCAATTGCAAAACTCGGCGCCATTTCAGGCCCGATGTTTTCCGCATTTGGGCCTGATGCGGTGCGGGACAGGTTGCAGAACAGTGAGGCGAAAGTCCTTATCACTACACCTGAATTAAAAGAGCGTGTTGATGCCGTGCTATGGGAATTGCCTAAATTGGAACGGATTGTACTGGTGAGTGTTAAGGAAGATTATGAATTAGAAGAGGGAAATGTATGTTATAAAACATTGATGAAAGACGCACCTGAACGGTTTGAAATGGAATGGATGGATATGGAAGATCCTTTGTATCTCTTATATACTTCCGGAACTACCGGAAAGCCGAAGGGCATAACACATGTGCATAACGACATGATTTCATACTATATTACCACAAAATGGTCGCTGGATCTTAGAGATGACGACATTTATTGGTGTACGGCAGACCCCGGGTGGGTGACGGGAACGGTATATGGCATGTGGGGGCCATGGTTAAACGGCGTCTCAATGTATATATATGATGGCAGATTTGATGTAAATAAGTGGTATGAAGCCATACAATCATATAAGATTACGGTATGGTATACCGCTCCCACCGCTTTACGCATGTTAATGAAATCCGGCGATTACCTTGTTGCTCAATATGATTTGGAAAGTTTGAGGTATATTTGCAGCGTGGGAGAACCCCTTAACCCTGAAGTCATCAAGTGGGGCATGAATGTATACAATCTTCCAATCCATGATACATGGTGGCAGACAGAGACAGGTTCCATCATGATAGCTAATTATCCGTGCATACCGATAAAACCCGGTTCTATGGGAAAGCCGTTTCCTGGCATCAAGGCTGCAATTATTGATAGTGAGGGAAATGAACTCCCGGATGGACATCACGGTATTCTGGCATTAAAACCAGGCTGGCCCTCTATGTTGAGAAAAGTATGGGGAGACGAAGGCCGTTTTAATGAATATTTCAATATAACGGGTTGGTATACCACCGGGGATACCGCATATAAAGACGAAGAAGGTTATTTCTGGTTTGTTGGAAGAGCCGATGACGTTATTAACACGTCAGGCCATAGGGTAGGGCCTTTTGAAGTGGAAAGTGCCCTGCTTGAACATCGGGCGGTTGCTGAAGCAGGGGTCATAGGCAAACCTGACCCTGAAAGGGGTGAGATCATCAAGGCATTTATCGCCCTTAAAGAGGGATTTAAACCTTCCAGTGAATTGGGGGAGGAGATTAAAAAATTCATAAAACATCATCTCGCGGCACACGCTTATCCCCGCGAAATAGAATTTTGTGAAAATCTGCCAAAAACCCGAAGCGGCAAAATTATGCGCAGACTTTTAAAGGCGAAAGACCTAGGACTGCCTACCGGAGATATTTCTACACTTGAAGATTAAAAGAGACGCTTTGGAATTGTCGTCAAACAAATAGGGTTTTCGGTAACACGGTAGTTTTTTGAAAAAATAAGGGCGAAGCATTTGCCCGTTTGGGTCTGAACGCATTTCTGCAATTTATAGCAAATGCTTCGCCCCTACTATTACATTTTTATTGAGAGGAGAAACTCAAATAATGGAAAAAACACGTTTTAACAAGACTTTTTTTAATACGGTTGAACCCATAAAGATTAGAGATATGCTTGCGGTGGTGCTTGGCGCAATTGATAAAAACGAACCATTTGTCTTTGACTATACAGACGTAATAAAGCTTGCCGGGCATTCATGCCCCGCTGTTTCCGGTGCTTATAAATTGACGCAATTAGCCTTAAAAACCTTATACAAAAATGATATGCCCGAACGCGGACGCATTCTGGTTACATTCAAGGGCGGCGTGGACTACAAGGTAAACGGTCCGATATCACAGGTTGTTACTTTGATAACAGGTGCTTCCGTAGAAACAGGTTTTAAAGGGCTGGGAGGAGGCAAATACAACAGGCACAACCTGCTTTCGTTTAATGAGGAAGAAGAGGCGGAACCAAACGCGGTATGTACGGTGATATTTGAAAGAATGGACAACAATAAAAAAATAGAAATCAGCTACCGCAATCACATGCTTCCTATGAACCCTAAAATGGGTGATTTAATGCCGCTGGCAGTGACGGGAAAGGGTACAGACGCCGAAATAAAGGAATTTGGCGAATTATGGCACGAGAGAATTAAAATCATATTATTGAATCCTCCAAAGGGAATGTTTGAAATAAAGGAATTAAATTAAATGAGGCCTTGCCTTATCAGGCGCTTTAAAAGAGGGAAGAATTGCTTTTACGCAGGTTTTCCCCTCTATCCCTTTTGGAAAGAAAAATGCTTACACTGTTACGCAAAATCCCGCCAATCATAAAAAAAAGCGGTAGGCGTCTTTGCATAAATATCTCTATCCGCCGGACAGTTCACGGGTGAATATATAACTTGACGAAGAAAGTTTAAAATGTATAATAAGTCACTATTTTAAAAGAATGAGCAATACTGTTGCTACGATATACATGATGAAAGGGGGTGGAATACAGGGAAGGAGATAAATACTTTGTATACTCTATAGTAGTCTTATATGTTATATTTCAAAAAGATAGAAAAGGAGAATTAGTAATGTTAAAGAAGGTATTGGTGGGAATGTTTGGCGCAGCGCTTATCGCAGGAATTGGTATGACAACAGCACAGGCTTACGACGTAAAACCGGCAAAATTATGGGTAACTGCTATTGCTATTGGTACACCAATTGTGGGCGCTGAAATCAAAGTTGGTGATGAAGAATGCACTACGGGCAATAATGGCACCTGTGTATTTGAATTGAGGCCTGGTACATATGCGATTTCCGTTCACGAGCATGGCGGACAAAGCGCACACAAAGAAGTTAGCCTGGAAGAAGGGAACATCCTATTTGTGTCATTGGATCTTGGCGCAAAAGCTCGTCATCCTTCAGGGAGCCACTAATCTAACGTTAAACAATTGCAGTGTGCTATTTTATAAAAGCAGTTATCACGTGTGTTGGTAACTGCTTTTTTATTTTACTAAAAGGCTATCCCCCGGCTGGTTCAGGGATTGCCGTCTGAACCAGCGCATTGTGTCAACGCTTCGTTGGCTGATTATTACCAATAAATTCATTCTTTTCGCACGATATCATGTCCGCAATTTTTGCATGACAAGCCATTGAAAAATAATTCTAATTACTTATCTACAGAACACTCCAATGTTTGCAAAATACTTTATGCCGTATACATAAACAACTTGAAGATGGCATTATAATTGCGCTAACGATACAAATGTAGTAAATAGAAATCATAAACATTAAGTGATACCTTGTTAGCAAACGTCATTTTTGCAAATCATTTGCATTTGTGTTTTACCATGAAAACCAGTAAAAACCGTAGCATATCATTAATATTTTCAGAGAAGCATTGGGGAATCGACTCTTTCATTGATTCAATAACAGATCCCATTGTCATATTTGATGCAGAACTTAATATAAAAAAATTAAACAAGGCTGCCAGGCAATTTTTCCCGGGCAAACCTGTTGACAAGAAATGTTTTGCGACAAAGCATAAATTTGTATCCGCATGCAAAGATTGTCTGATCTGGCAAACCTTAAAAACAGGCCATTCAATATGCGGAGAAATGTTGAACTTTAAAACGGGCGACCCTATACTCTTAAAATCATACCCCGTGTACAATAGTCAAAAGAAACTAACAGGCGTAGTGCTTATTGGGAGAAATAGCAGTGATGTTCCAATAAAGTGGATGAGATAAAACATCGCGTTAGAAAATAATTTCCCGCCTGAAAAATTTATTCCGAAGGAATGAAAAGAGCGAATGGTTATAACGTTGAAATGTATTAAAAAGAAAACCAGCTTAGTTTTACTTGTTTTTTTGATGCTGGGTGGTTGTTTCAGCACGCAAAAACCCCCAGTTACCATAGCCCCTTCAATCGACAAGAGGCTTTATGAAATACCACAGCAACCATTGACTATGGGTATTTATATCGACCCCGACCTGAGAAATCATGAACAGATTGAAAAAGTATCGAATCACATCATAGGTATTCAAGACTTTGTTTTTCCCGTAGGAAAACCTCTTGCTGAAAAAATCAGAGAAACCTGCCAAATTATCTTTAGAGAAGTCATTTTTTTAAATAACCTTGATGATACGGCTTTACCGGAAGAAAAATCACTGGATGGGATTTTGGAGTTTCGCCTAAAAGATTCGGACATACGGCTGAAAATCGAGGAGGCGGTATTACATGCGGTAGGAGAACATAAGCTTTCTCTTTTCGTCACGCTCTATGACGCAAAATGGAACAAATTGTGGGAAGAGGAAGTTTTTGCAGAGGGGATAGGATTGGATGTCGTTACCTCACATATCGAATGGGAATGGTGGATTACCTCGGGTCCTAAATTTGGCCCCGCTGTTGATATGGCAATTGAAAAAATCACCTTTCATCTGGCGCAGAAACTTACGGTAGTAAAAAAAATCCTTAATAAATAAAAATGTTTTCCATGAGGGATATTTGGTATGCGGTGATAAACGCTATTGTATAATTTCAATCTTTGCTTCACTTCGGAGTCTTTTCAGTAATCCAAGTATTTCTTCATCCAACATTGTTGAACGTACATCATCTATAACATCTTCAAAGTTTACGGCAACCCCTTCTTTTTTGCCGGTAACTTTTATCAGATGATATCCATACTCCGACTTTACCGGTTCACTTACTTTCCCAATGCGTAGCGAAAATGCCGTGCTTAAGAACGGTTCATCATATGTACCGCCCCTCCTTTGAATAAAACCTAAATCTCCGCCTTTCGAAGCAGAAGGGCAGTCAGAATATTCTCGGGCAAGTTCTTCAAAATCAGATCCTTTATCAAGTTCGGATTTCAAGGTATTGATCAACTGCGCCACCTTTTCGACCATATCACCGGAATTAAATTTTTTCGTATCTATAAAAATATGACTTACCCTTACTGCCTCCCCATTAAAAAAATGCTTGTTTTTCTCAAAGAATCTTTTCAGGTTTTGGGAATCGAGCGAGCCTTTAAAATATTTCTCAAGGGCGAGGGAATGTTTTATTGTTTTCTCGAAATCATATAAATTCGAACCGATGGAAGCAAGCATATCCCTTAAAAAGGCGTCCGCTTCGCCTTCATTGTCGGCAATTTCTTTTTTTATCAGCAGCAGTTCCCTGCTCATTTCCATTGGAGTGACAACAATCCCTTGTTTATCGATGAAGTCTTCCAGTAAAATATCAGTGATAAGTTGTTCGATTATCTCTTGCCGGATTGCATTGTACGTTTCAACATCGGCATCCTTAAACATGTTTAAACGCTTATCGACATCGTCTTTTTTAATCTTCTTGCCATTCACAACTACCGCAATATTCTCCCCCAGGAGAGGATTCTCCGGGAAACAAATTATCGCGGGAAATAGCAAAAAAACGGCGCATAAATAAAAAACGGCTTTTTTACACATTGTTACTCCTCCCCGAAACAGAAAATATCGTGAAAGTGCTTGTATTGCCTTTGTTAAGCAGGTATCAAAAAATAACCATACTAAACATTCTTTCAATTGTCAATTTTATAAAACACCACTATATTCAAATGGTGCACAGTTTGTGTTTTATCAAATTGACACATAGCAATCATTCCGCAAGGGTGGCACGGACAAACACAGGTTGCCTGAGCCACCGCCCTTATAAAACTCCGATTTTGTGAGCATTTTGAATATAGTTATCATTCCCTTGCTTGACTTAGCTGCGCATGAGGGTTACAATTTTTACGTGAGAATGCAATCTTAAAAGTATTCATTTTTGACGGACGTATTGTTTTATGATTACAAGAAGAATGTTAATCAAAACCGGTGTATTTGGCGCATGTTACCCGTTTTCCGCCGACATTCAGGATAAAAAACCTGCCGCACACCTCAGTAAAAACATTGGAAAATGCAAGGGAAATTGCATTTGATGCAGGGCCCTTTTTCCCTATGTAGGCAATGTTTCAGGTCACAACGGGGAAAAAATACCTATTGCCCTAATTGTAGGCATATTTTAGTCAGGCGGGCAGGATACAGAATATTAGAAAACCATATTGAAGATAACAAATGCAAAGACTGCGAAACTGTAATGCCGGGCATATGGTCATAAAGAAGCTATGTTTATTTAGCTTAGATTAGGTTGGGTTTGGCAACGACTTTATTCTGTTGCTGATGTTGATGTAGAGACGCATGCAATGCGTCTCTGCAAAATTATTGAAATTCCTAAACATTAGATTAGAAAGGAAAAATCGTGACACTTAAAATAAAGCCTGTTCGCACGGAAAGAAATAGAACGAAGCGTGAGAGATTGAAAATGTGGGGGAAGATTGTCGCTGTTGCAATTATCGTCTTCTTGGGAATTGCATCACGGCAAAGTAACGCTTCGGAAGAAATAGATGTAGAGAAGGACGTCTATCTGTTTCTTCACGGAAGAACAGATCTGCGGGAAAAAGTCATAAACTCACTGGTCACCTACGGATTTTCAAGGGAGAAAATAACTATGGCTACATCAGAAAAGGTGGGCAATGTAGGCGATTATATGGCAATGCTTTGGAAACCACCGGAACCGGATCACATAAAAATTCAAAAGATTACCCAAGTTGAAAAAACAGAACCGGAAAAAATCAAAGGACTCTGGCGAGGTGTTGCCAGAGAGGATATAGACACTATTCTGCTGGAATAGAATAATTGTAGTGGCAAGGCGTGCCTCATACGCATCAACCTAACTTTTACTGAAAAGCCAGCAGTTGAAGCAAAGCAGGAGTAAAGATATTAATTTTTCAGAATGGGGATTCACCTCCCTCATATACTAAGAACTTATTGGGATTGTTGTAACACGGAACGGAATTCTCTGCACAGTGGATACACCATTATTAATTTTACATTTTCGTAAAGTTTGGAATAGTCTCCCAATTTCCCCCTCCCCTTCGTTTCTCCTAAATAAATCCAATTTGCTGCCTTATAGCATGTACCCCTGAAACGTTTTTTTTCTACAAACGTCTCTAACATTACAGGCCGGTATTTGTAACGATCTTCCCAATCATTCGGCAGTTTTTTGGCGACTAAGCCCAATACCCTTGATGCAAGATTCCTTGACTTTATCCAGGGCAAAATCAAAAACCGGCAATTATTTACTATCAGATTGAGATTTTGTTCCCGAATCTGCCTACTCCATCCGATAAAGTCTTCTCTTGCCTGCACATTCCACGCTGATGCACCAAAACCTAATGCCCCAAGTACGCCGTAACGACTGTTTATCTGATAGCGAAGTTGGGCGCCTACCAATCTTTTATATCCTAAATAATGCCAACGATGAATCATTTCGTTCCATATACGGGATTCTACAGGGGTTTTTACTATATCCAGACTTATATCTCCAATCTCTCCGGCTGATAGGTTGAGCAATGGCTGGTTATCATTTAACATATTACTATGCTTGTACGGCTTGCCATCGCCATTCCCATTTCGATTCAAAGATGGCGGCAAGGAGAACCACCCATCTCTTTCCATCCGCAGCAGCGCTACACGGCAACTCATATCCTTTAGCTTGCCGTCTGCCTTTCTCCACTCAAAGCGCTCACATATCTTCACCGAAATAGCCGTCCGGCACAAACCCTTTATCTTGGCCGGCATCTCCTGTCATAGTGAAAAACCCTCTAAAAATCCAACCTGTCCACTTATTAATTCAAGGGTTGTTTTGCGCCGTCTCTTTTGTTTTAACAGTCCTTTGGGGGAACTCTTTAACAATTCTTCCATAAGCGCCGGAAGCATATTATTTGCAATTGCACGGCTCAGACGCCCTTTTCTTTGTAACCATTGAATCAGCTTTACCCCACTCACCCCCGACACATAGTACTATGACAATACTATGCGCTTAGCGCATATATCCGCGTTACGATACATATTTCCTTCAATATCCCCTAATACCGAAAGATCAAAATATCCCAAATCCCTCAACAGCAAATCCCTTTCCCCTATATGTTTCAATACCTTTGCTCCGTTTTTCTGATCAGGATAGGTGCCTTTCGTAATAGAAACTTCTTTCAATATATGATGTACCGCCTCATATAATAAATCTATCTTTACGGATGATTTGCTCGCACTGCCTCCCGTACCTTTGAATTCTTCCGCCAAATGCTCATTGAGCGCTATTTGGGTACTATCCTGGAGATACACATTCGAAAATTGCTCTAATGCTACAAAAGGTATTTTCTCTAATTTAGGACATACCTGTTCTTTGTATATTGCTTCAAACGTACGCTCTAAAAACGATACTGCTTTATCGCTATTTATCTTTTTACTCAATGCCTGTGGGGTTATATCTGACTCGGGAGACTTCTCGCGAAGAACATCACTTAATCCTTCCAAAGAAATTATTCCGCTTCTTGAAATGCTAACCTTTACAACTACTGCCAAGTTAGGTTGATGCGTATGAGGCATGCCTTGCCGCTACAAATCATACCTCCTATAGGCAGATTTTTTTTTCAAAAAACTAAGGTGTTGCTAAAATTCAAAGTAAAAACGCTTATTCCCAGCATTTGCACACAGTGAAATAGGGCTACTCAATGGGTTGTCTGGATAAAGAGCCTTTTCCAGTTATCCCGTCCGTCTATAATCTCTGCCCCGATTTGATATCTGTTTTGGCACATTCTTTTTGCAAACGCTACGCGGATGGAAAACTGGCCTGGTTTATGGTCATCGGTATTCAGAACCACCTTGCCCGAATATACATTACCAATTTTGGCCGCAAATTCAACTTCGCCCCGGAATCCCATTTTACTTATATCCTTTACTGTACACATCTTCCAATTGCTATCCGTTTCAATTTCAATGGACTGGGGCTGATGCAATCCGCTTACAATCTTTAAAGCGGTCATGTACCTGCTTGCTACCCTCTTTTCAGGTATGGCAACCTTTGCGTCCGTAGCTGCTGAAACGATCTTGTTGCGCCCGCTTTTTTTCCCCAAATAGAGAAACCTGTCTGCCGATGCAGTTACCTCTTCTACGTTATTCCCGTCCTCAGGATAGCAGGCAACGCCAGCCGTTATTGTCACTTTCTCTTTGTGTCCTCCTCCTACCTCTATAGCAAGTTTCTTTTCTATTGCTGACCTGAGTTTTTCGGCGCTTGCGACTGCCCCGGGTTTATTTGTTCCTGGCAGTAAAATGATAAACTCTTCACCGCCGTACCGGGCAATAACATCACTCTGTCTCGCGTTCAGTTTTAAAACAGATGCCAGCTTTCTCAACACTTCATCGCCAAGCAAGTGGCCGTAAGTGTCATTAAAATATTTAAAATGATCGATATCCACCATGATTATTGAAAAGAATTCTCCACGCCTTTCCGCCTGGCGATATTCTCTCTGGCTGCTCTCGAGAAAGTATCTTCTGGTATATAGCGAAGTCAATTCGTCCACCATGGCAACCTTTTGCGCATGCTCATAATTACGCGCCCTATCTATGGCAATTGCTACATTATGTGCTATAGCAACAAACAACATTTTGTCCGTATCCCTGAAGGCATTCTTCTCCTTCTTGTGAATGTTCAAGACTCCAATTACTTTGTCGTTATTTAATTTTAATGGTATGGAGATAAAAGACCCGATATCTGGTATCTTTCCCTTGTAAAAAAGAAATCGTGGGTCTTTATCTGTGTCAGGAATCAATATAGACTCACCGGTTTGGGCCACGAGACCGGAAATTCCTTCGCCTATTTTAAACGTTATACCCTTCGCCTCCCCAAAGCTGCAGTCATCCACTTTCCACATTTTCAACTCATTACATTCATCATCTATCAGCATAAAGCAGAAATCTTCAATCCTTAAGGACTCCTTCAAGACATTTATAGTGTTGTGGAAAAGTTCATTCAACTGAAGTGAAACGTTTAAATTTTTACTGAGGCTGTATAGCAGGTAAAGTTCAAAGAGACGTTCCTTTAATGCCTCACTCTCCTTCTGTGCAAAGACAAAAAGGTCATACTCACTGCCAATCTGTGCTTTTTTGGGGGTATTCATCAGTATAACATTTTCCTCATATCCTTATCTTGATCGTGCAGGGATTTTCACCTGAAAATCTCCATTTGCGTAACAATTTAGTATTTTGAAAAATTCCAACAAATGTAGGGGGCGAAGTATTTGCTATAAATTGTCATAAATGCGTTCATACCCAAACGGGCAAATGCATCGCCCCTACTTTTATGTTAAATTATCCGACTCCTTTATCATGCCTCACCTAAGAAAAATAGTTCGCGGCGAATGTGCTTTAAACAGGGAAGACGTTTTCTCACTTCAACAAGAAACGCAAAATCAATTTCGCAAACAATAACGTCTTCCATGTCCTGGCATTGCGCCATAATACGTCCCCACGGGTCAATGATCATCGTTCTGCCGTAACTGATGCGCTCATCGTTATGCCGTCCGTATTGGGCGGGCGCTACCACATAACACTGGTTTTCGATGGCGCGCGCCCGCAAGAGAATTTCCCAATGATCCTTTCCTGTTTTCATTGTAAATGCGGACGGCGCAAACAAGACTTCCATTCCACGCAGCATCAGCTTGCGAAAAAGCTCCGGGAAACGTAAATCATAGCAAATACACAGCCCCATGATATGCCCGAAAAGTTTTACCGTTTCAATATGTTTCCCATGTTTCACATAATGAGATTCCCTGTAAACAGTCTTGTCATCAAGGTGAAAATCAAACAGATGAATTTTATCATAACTCCCTATTATCACACCAGATTGATCAAAAACCAGGCAGGTGTTCATAACTTTTGCTTTGCTTGTTGATCTGAGCGGAACACTCCCGCCAATAATCGCTACACTATGTTTCATTGAAAATTTTTTGAGAAAATGAACAATCTCCCCGGTTTCTCTCTCTTCCGCGAATGTTATGTTTTCTCTTTCCTGTCCGATAAACGAAAAATTTTCAGGGAGCGCAATCAACCTGGCACCCTTTTGCACTGCCTTTTCCATAAGTACACGTGCTGTGTTCAGGTTCTTATTACGGTCATGTACAGAGCACATTTGAATTGCGGCAATCGACAATATTTCCATAGTAATTGATTTGCTCTACTTAAGTGTTCATATATACTCAAGGGGTCCACAAAGTGTGATTTTAAAAATGCTATAACTATTTATGTCAACAAAAGTTAAATCTAGTCCTGGAAATACCTATTTGTGAACTCTCACAGTATAGTTTGCCTTATACTGCTTTTTACAACCGACAAGAGAATATCACGCAATGAATTGGTAAGGCAAGGATATTCCCTGATGGCTTTGTTGCGCATAATCTCATCCTATCGCCTTATTTTTCTATAGACAAGTTGTTTTTTTTAATGGAAGAATATTGTATACAGTTTTATTTTGGAAGATGTGTTAATTCCTGTTACATTATACCCGATACCTGTTTAAAGAAAATGTTCTGCGGCATAATAAAATACGGCAGAAAATACGATAATTTTTGTATTGGGTAAATATGACAAGAAATTTTACCGGAAATTGGTTTGATAAAGACGATCATTCACGTTGCATAATTTCACCTGTTGATTGTTTAAGCAACGGGCAACCCGACCTGCGAAAATCCGCAAAAATTGGCGAATGTTTGGTGATGTTTGAAACGAAGGCAGGCATCCCTTATGTAAAAAGGAGATTGAAAGCCAAGAAAAATGTTTTTACACTGCCGGGTTTTATCCCTCATCCTGATGTATATAGTGTCGAAGGGAAAAACACTGTTTCTTTTATACAAGGCGGATTTGGCGCTCCTGCCTCCGTATGTACTTTTGAAATAGCGGTGGCGCTGGGGTGTAAATGTCTTTTCGTGTTTGGATTGTGTGGCGGAATAGGAAAAAATCTGGAAGTGGGCGATATTGTAATTCCGACAGAAATTGTCAGAGAAGAAGGCACCTCTTATCATTATGCATCGGCAGAAACAAACGCATTACCCGATAAAGACCTGCTGGATGAGTTGAAAGATTATCTTTGCCAAACCGGGGAAAATAGTGTTATGTATGGCAAAACAGTCAGCACTGACGCAGTATTCAGACAGACAAAGGCCAAAGAACTCTTCTGGAGAAAAAATGGCATTATTGGAGTGGATATGGAAACCTCCGCATTGCTAACGGTAGCCGGATTCCACAAAATACCTGCAATAGGCATGCTTATTGTGTCTGATAAACATAATCTGGAAAACGACGCCCCTTGGAAATGGGGAGGAAATGGTTTTGCAAAAAACCAGTGTAAGGCAATTAATTTATTAGTTGAGTTTGCAAGGAATACCACACGTTTATTAAATTAGGCTGGGTTTTTAAAAGACGAAAACTCAACGGCATTCATTTTTACCTACCTCTCAACCCCAAGAGGGGAATTTTATAAGTCCCCTCTTGGAAGGGAAGGGATGGGGATGGGTTTGTTCATTACGATAACTTTCTATGAAAGATATAGAGTCCCGCTATAAACGTGAAAACAATTCCTATCTCATCGAGATAAAATTAAAAGATATACGCCAGTTATTCAATACGTTTGATCCCGCTCCCTTTAGAGAGAAAGACATGGATGATGACGCGGAAGAATATATTGTTGCTTCCGTTAGAGAATTTCCTCTCGACACACAGCTTAAATTAGTTATTTATTTGCCTGAGAATTCCAGAGAAGAAGCGATACCGTTCATACCGGATGCAATTTGTAGTTATTTTAACTACCGGTTCAATACTTCTAACGAGGAATTGAGCTTTATACTTAAAAGGGGGCGTGTTTCATTGTTAATCGGTATTTTGTTTTTGTTTTTTTGTATCAGCACTGGAGCGGTTATTGACCGTATAGGAGATGGGATGCTGGCGCAAATTATTAAGGAAGGATTGCTCATTAGCGGCTGGGTAGCCATGTGGCGTCCTATTCAAATATTTTTATATGATTGGTGGCCCATACGATACATGAGCAAGTTATATGATAAAATCAGTAAAATGCCGATTGAAATAAGATCCCTCTGAAACCGCAACTTGTGCGTTTCGGCGGGGGTGAATATCCGTTAAAAAAAATAGCAGTATAGTAGAAAGCCTTTTCAAAAGATAATTTTTTACACTTTATCGCAGGGAGTAGAAGAGATGTCTTTTCTAGAAACAAATGATGCACAAGGAGATAGTACTTCGGGGAATAGGGCGCCGGAGCCGAAAGAAAATTGTGACCATGAAAGAATACACGATAAAATAATGGACACTTTATTACAAACCCCAAAGGCGGATGAGGAAAAAGGTGAAAAGGAGACAGTAGAAATCGGGAAAGACGAAACAATTCCGCATGAAGAAACAAAAAATGACAGAGAGGTAGTTCAGGCGCAAGCAGAAAGTGCTCTGGCGTATGTGGAACAAAATGAAGATCCTATGATTGAAGAGTTTGTTGAAAAGGCAAAAGAAGCGATACCAAACATGGGCGAAAAAGCCAAACACCTCCATACCACGCCAAATGACATAGAAAAACTCATCGAACAAAGGGAATATCTGGAAAGCCTCCTCAAGGAAAAATTTACCAAACGCATGACGGTAATGTTTACCGACCTGAAAGGTTCGACTGCCATTGCGGATGCGGAAGGTGATATCGCAAGCCGTACTATTATGAAACAACACAATGACGTCCTTTTCCCTATTATCAAAAAACATGACGGCATACTGGTAAAGACGATGGGAGACGGTACGTTGTCTTATTTTGAAGATGCACAGAAGGCGCTTCGCGCTGCAGTCGAAGCGCAAATAGGTTTTGACATGTACAATATAGAAAAGAAACCCAAAACTCTCCTTCTCGTTACCATGGGTTTGCATACCGGAGATGGCGTAGTGGAAGAAAATGACATTTTCGGGGACGTGGTAAATGTTGCGTCGAGAATTGAATCGGCATCCAATCCGGGAGAGATATACCTTTCTGAAGACACATACAACTCGCTGACAAATAAGTCCGAAATATATACCCGATTTATAAAATCCACTACGTTAAAAGGCAAAAAGGGAGAATTCAGACTTTACAAAGCCTTCTGGGATGAAAAAGAAATCGAATTGGATAAATTCGATACAAAGGAAGAAGAGATTGTTGTTAAAAAACGTTTCCCCTTCGTAAAGGTATCGATGATGGTTTCAATACCGCTCATGATCTCTTATTTGCTCATGCTGGGCGGAGTCATACCCAACCCGTTTATAGCATTAACCGCATCAAAAACAGAACTGCGCTCACTTTCAACAGATATTTCCGATGAATACATAAAAAAGACATCAGAACACACCGTTACTATCATCTTTGATAACGAAGAATGACCTCCGCGGCATAGCCAGAACCAAACAAGCGCAAAGCGCAAAATATGAAAGGTGAAACCAGTAGAGTAGAAACAGATGACGAGGACTTAACAAAACGCTAAATCATTCTGCTATTTACCGTTATATAATCATTGACAACTTTTTTATTCTGGGTAGCATAATAGCGTTAAAAAAGATTGTAACAGCACAATAAAAATAATAAGAGAGATTCATACTCATCTTTTTTGTATGAAAATAATATTCGTATAGTAAAAATAACGTATTTTGATCCTTAATAAATAAGGAGATATTATGATTATTCCTGAAATTAAAAAAATGTCTACCGTTGAACATTTACAGGCGATGGAAGAATTATGGGATGCCTTGTGCCATGAAGAATTCTTTAAGGATTCGGTTGGCCTTTGGCAAGGCGCAGACATTGTAATGCCAAAATTTGCAAAATACGAATATCGAAATACGAAACAAATTCAAATGACAAAAACCCAATGCTCCAAAATTATAATTCATTGAATATGTATAACGTTATGCAGCTTGAAAAACACGCATAAAAAACAAGAAATTGATGGATAGTAGTACGAAATCGAATCTCCTGCATGGCATGAAGAAATTCTTGACAAAAGGAAAAAGAAAATTGAGAGTGGCAAAGCAGAATTCATTTCTATTGAAGAATTAAAAACAAAAACACGTCAATGAATGTAAAGAAAGTGCTTGTCTTAAAAGAAGCGGCAATGGATTTAGAAGAAGGAAGGCTTTTTTATGATAGAAAAGAGAAAGGGATAGGTGATTATTTTTTTAATTGTTTAAAGGGGAGCATCCACTTGACTGTCCCATCCAAATTGTAACCACTTGATAAATAATTAGTTAAGGTACTTTAGGCTGATTGCTCAATTATTTCCGTTAAGTTATATATACTCAATATATTAAGAAATTTTTATGACAGTCAAGTGGATACCCCCTTTGTTTAATTTCTGATCTTGAATCTATCAAACTTTATGCAGGAGTGCATAGTAAGCGTTTTGGCTTTTATCGAATGCTTTCAAAGAGATTTCCGTTTGCCATTTACTATGAAATAGATAAAGAAATCGCTCGTGTTATAGCTATTTTGGACATGAGGCGCAACCCTGCCTGGATTCGTGGAAAACTTTCAGTAAGAAAAATTACATAGTCAATTTTTACAAAAGATATAAAGACTTTATAAAAATTAATATGAAAGGTATTTTAGTTTTACTCACGTTTTACTTAACCAACGGTAAGTATAGATAAATGAATGGTTGCAGGCATAGCAATATTCCCCACTTTCCTTAATTAATACTTAGAAAATTAAAACCCTGCTTCGTCTTTTTTTTACCCATGACTGATTTTGAAACTATTAAGCAAATACTCCAAGAGGTCACTTTGGCAATATCAAATAGAGTTAATGATTCCACCGATTTATGGGATGCTTATTTCGATTGTAACAAGGAAGGTCTCTTTAAAGAACTCGACATGGCAATCTTGGATTGCAAAGAATTAAAGATATTCGAAGATGCCAGTCTCTGTGTGGGTGATATTATTATTTTTTTCAATTTTGAACGTTTACGTGAGTGGTTGGTAATTCATTCGATGAAAACAGATACAAACAAATCTATTTCTGCTATCCAACGACTTTTACTCGGAGAACCCTTTTTTGCTACGGCAGTGCTAGCATTGGCTAGAGTATCACTCCCAAAAACAATTCAGCTTGGGAATAATGTCACCTTATGTGAGTTTTCTTCCAATGAATTTCTCAATCAATCTAAAGACGAAAATATTGAGCACCATGAGATTGACGTTCATCATATTAGTGCCGCAATCACTGTTGAATTCGAGCATCCGGTACATTTGGGACCACGCGGGCATTATAGACCTTCTATTTATATGGGCATGGTAGATGAATTTTTTTATGCGCTGCAAAAAGCCTATCGCGCCTTGTTGATTCTTGGCATTGTTCGACCACAACCACCTGCATTGGTTGGTCACGCGATCTTTGTTCCTTTGGATTTTCCCGGGGCATATAGCAAAAACCTTCACCATTCGGTAAAAATTGATTCATACTGGCCTCGACTTGAATTTAACGATGATGAGTGCTCTTTGGCAAAGTCCCTCTTTGAGTCTTTTGAAAATCTTAGTCCAAATCTTAGGGACTCGCTCTTTATACCAATGAGTCGGTTAAGATCAGCAATGACCGAGTTCAAAGACTTTGCAGATGCTGCTATTGACTTGGGCATTGCTCTTGAATCAATATTGATAAAATCTGACGAATCTACAGAAATTACTTATCGAATATCCATGAGAGGTGCACGTTTATTGGGTAAGACACTTGATGAACGACTCGATCTCAAAAAAAAACTAACTAAAATTTATGGAATGCGATCTAAGGCTGCTCATCGCGGTATAGTGCAATCAAAGTCTATAGATAAGGAAGTATTACTTTTAAGGGAAGGATTTAATCTAACGGCAAAAGCAATTCAAATTGTACTCACCAATAAACTTTATACCGACAAAGACCTTGATTCACTCTTATTACAATCAGAATCTTAATACAGGAATAGTGAATATTTTCTATATCTATTACACTATGATAATTAATAAAATGTTCATTATCTGGATTTATTATGTACTTCTGCCTATATAAAAATTGTTTTAAATTTTTTTATTCTTTTAATGGCAATACATTAAACTTTTATATTTATTCTCAATGTTTTTACAAAAGATGTATTATTAAAATTCAATATGAAACGTTCTTTTAAGCATTCTCCGAACACTAAAAACCAAATTATGCACCAAGAAGAAAAAGCAATCCTTTTGTCTGTAGATCGTGCCCTTTCCTCCTCATCAAATTCACAAACGATCGGAAGTAATGGCGAATTACCACTAATTCAATTTTTCAATCGTTACTTACCTCTTACATTAAAAGCTACTACTGGATACTTTATCACGCCATCAGGAATATTATCGCCACAAATTGATATTATAATATTTGATTCAAGATACCCATTGCTTTCTGAAAACACCGATGGATCCGTTTTAACCATGCTTCATTCAGTAATTGCGTGCATAGAAGTTAAAACGAATCTCAAATCAAGTGATATTAAGAAAGCATGGACAAATAGCATCAAAATAATGCAATTGGCATCGGAAATAGAAGGATACGGAACAATTTATGGTTGGCAATCAATCCTTAATAGTTTAATTGCTTATCGTTGCAGACAAACATTAGATACTATTAAAAACGTATTTAAATCCTTACGTACAAATCCTCGTTCAAATCTATTAACAAATTTCTCGATAGAAATTTTACGTATCCCTGAAAAGAAACAATCTAATAAATTCGAATTTGGTGGGTCGTTGCACTTTGAACCATATAAAAATTCAAATAAAGATAGTGCTTTTGTTGAGTTTTTACCTACTTTTGCTAAAAGCTATTCACCTCTTTCAGATTTTTACTATCGCACAGTTTATGATTGTTATTACACATTAGGTCGGAGGAATTATTCATACAATGAAATTGGATGGCATTTCACAAAATATATGTCATGGGCAACTGCTTCAGTAAATTTAATAAATAAATGAACTGTGACCAAATTGTGACCGAACCCTGCGGAATCGAAAGGAATGAGAAGGAACTAGCAGAAAAATTTCTATGTTGTAAGGTTTTATGTTATAAATAATTACAGTCGTAACAGACACAAAGCCAGTTGGTTATAAAAAATGCTAAAAATGACCTTTAAAGAAATGGGGTTCAAGAGGTCGTGGGTTCAAATCCCGCCACCCCGACCAATAAAATCAAAGGTTTCAGAAATTTGCCACTCTCTTCTTACTCCCTAATAAGGGATTGCCATATGTCTTTGCAATTGTTTATGCCAGCCTTCTCCTTCCGGCCAGTTCTTGTCAACCGCAATAGCGATCCGTTCAAAAATCTTTTCGATACCACAATAGAAATCATGAAGAATGCTTCCCGCAGCCCGTGTTTCAATAGAACCGGGATTTTCAGGTAACTCACGGATTAGTTCTTCCATCTCTTGTATGATCCTTTTGCAGATTTTAGAGTTATATAGCCAAACAAATATGATTTTAGGAATTTGGCAATAAAATGGCTTTCTAAAAAACAGATTTATTTGACTAAGCATACTATACAAGCACGCCCCTTAATTCCCTCTTTACAGCTGGGGACTGGGAGGTGTAAATTTTTCGAAAACCTTATTTGTTTGACTATATTTCAATGTCCTTCTTCAGTCGTTCCCTATCCGTAAACAAGTTCCCCTTCCTTTATTGTTTTTCCCTTTAAACTTTCAAAGGCATCTTCAAATGGAATAAGATTAATTTCGACACCGGGGGGCAGGAGGTTGTTCAATTCCGACAGCGCTTTTATATAAAACTCAGAAGGCAACCCTTCGGCAACCAAATCAATATCATACCTTTCATGGACAATACCATCTACAAGCGATCCTATAAGGAAGACTTTTTTAAACTGATATTTGTTAATGAGTATTGCAATACATTTATTTGCCAATAATTTTAATTCTTCTTTTTTACGCATTGAGTTCGTTATGGCAATAGAAAAGTGTAATTAGAAGGACAATTCATGAAGAAACACCGTTCTTTATATCCGTGATAAGAATACTTTCTGCTAATCATCCATAACCTTCTGCGCAGCAACCATAGGTTCTCCATAAAATATCGGGTCCACTCTTTCTACAACATCCGCCGGTACATCAAAGAAGTGGCGTTTGTTTTCTATGGGAATACAAGCCCTTCTTGCTCCGTTATCCATACCTACTTGCAGTGGCTCATTCAAAGACGGTAAAGGCTTAATATTGCCCTGAATACTTAAGTCTCCGAGCACCAATGTTGCCGACCTTAATGGTCGTTTTTTCAAGGCAGAATACATTGCAACAAAGAAGGCAACGCCTATCTGACAATCAATATTTGTATTTAGTAAGTCTACACCTTCCACATGAAAATCTGTTGTATCTATATCTCTTCCAATTCCGAACTCAACTTTATGGCTTTTAAGATAATCAAAAGCCCTTGATAGGGAGTCTTTCATCGACTTGCTCAGTCCTCCTGAACTTTTTAGCTTTCCCGTACCGGCCGATATACCTACCTCTATTCGATAGAGTGCTGCTCTACCATCAGTGCCGACAAATGTCGTATATGCGCTTCCCGGTGGTAACGGATCTGTGGAGATAAGATCACGTCCCCCTTCTTCTGGAACACCGACAAACCGCTCTTCCCGTATCTCCTGATCGATATATGAAAAGCTGGTATGGCTATACTCATAAGAGAGCATTTTCTTCAATTGCTCTTTTACCCGACGCCTGCATTCCAATGCAATTTTCAGGTACTCTTCTAATTCTTCTTTAATGAATTCCCCGTTAGGGTGTAGCAGTTTAAGAAAGCCTGATACTGTCTTTCGTACAGCTTTGGAATCTCTGGCATTAAGGTGGGTTCCCAGAGCGAAGTATTTATCAACGGATTCTGTGAAATTCGCCTTGCGGAGTTCTCTGAACGCTTCAGCGAGGTAATCAACCACAAAGCCATAGTGATCAGTGAACATCTCCGCGGACATCTTTGCTATTTCCCACCCTGGAAGATAGAAATGCAATCTATCTATTAAGGCCGGATCTTTGAGTCCGTCAGGAAATGGTTGAAATAGATGGCTCGATTTGACTAGAATGTCAACTGGCTGATTAATGTTTCCTAACATACAAACACTTGCTTTTGCAGATATCTCTTCCCGGCCACGACTGAAAGAGCCAGATTCAAGATAATCCTTCATGATATCCACGACATAGTTATCATCAAGGTTAATCCCGCCTACCTCATCAAACGCAACCACATCCCAAAGTCCTACCAACCCAACCTTTCTGGTGCTCATGTTGTAAAACATGTTTGCTACCGTTGTTTTTCCGCCACTAATTAAAATGGCATAGGGTGTTGTCTCTCTGTATACAAAGGACTTCCCTGTACCTCGTGGCCCTAATTCAACAAAATTATAGTTTGTTTCGACCATCGGGATGAGTCTTGATAAGTAGAGCCGCTTAATACGTTTGTCCATTCCCGCTGGTTCCAGGCCTATAGAACGAATCAGAAGATCAATCCATTCTTCTGTTGTGAACCCGGAACGCCCAGCCAGATACTCATTGTGATCATACGAAGCAAGCTGAATCGGATTAATTTTCGTTATCCAGAAAGGACTTCTTTTACCCCTCTGTTCCTCATCGTAGCGATAAATCATTTCAACCTGTGCCCAGATACCGCCTTCAAGAAGCCGTTCATATTGTTTTACAAAGTTATCTGGAATATGGATTTGAGTATTGCTGAAATTCACAAGCTCTGCCCAGTATTTATCCTCGCTGGCGAGAAGCCGGACTTTTACCTTATCAATGAAGGTGTAGCTCCCCTTCTCTTTTACCCATGATTGTGCCTTATTAGCTTCATCTGGATTAATGAAGTTTTTTGCCAGAGTATTATTAACCAGGCGTAGCCCTGACTCAATTGCCTGTGTGTCGTCTGTTGCGCAGTATTTTCCCAGCAAAAACTCAAGCACATAGACAGGCACATTCGCGCCAACCTTCACCTTCCTTACGAGGTCTTTGCGAACAACTTTACCTCCAAAAAACTCATTTGTTTTTTTGTCAAGGATTGCCATGTGTATTCCCTCTAAATAATTAGGTTGACTACTATATTTTCTAGCCGCGCAAGTTCCACCAATGTTTCAGCATCCACTAAAACCAAATATAGAACATTCTGAGCAGGTTCTCCCGTAAGCATTATTGTCACGAGGTTTGGTTTGTTCTGTTCCAAAATGATGTCCTTTGTTCCATCTTCGTATCCATATACTGCATGAACTGCCTCACCTACATCATTCTTGCCAGATTTTACCGCCACTCGTACCCGTTTCTTTGTTTCCGAAGTTCCCAGAAGTTTCCGTTTAGCAGGCGATTTCCAAACAAGCTGTACAGAGAAAAGCCTGTTCGTGATTTTTGCTTTTTCCAAAATTATCTTGATTTCTGGCGCCGTTGGTAACGGTACAACTTCAGTTTTAGTGATTTTGATGATTGGAACAACCATCTCTTGTAACGATATTCCGCCATGGAAATACGGATTCTCTGGTCCTTTAACCATAAAACATGCGATTCTACGTGGGAATACCAAATCGTAATTGCCAGAGAGTCCAACATCGCTTTCTTTAAAACGTATATACGCATTACTTGCCTGTCCGCCATTCCCAATCCATGCTCTACGATGAAGTGCGAGTTCTTCTCCGCCTGGTTTCTGTATCTTATTGCTTGGTTCGATTTCGTCTAGAAATATATAACCATGATCAGCAGTAACTATAAAGGTATCAACACCCAGTACCGATAAATTCACTATGGCTCTGCGAATCTGCTCTAAAATGTCCTGCATGGTTCGATGTGCCAGCGTTGTATTCCCCCGTTCACATATCTCATCGATTTCCTGTGAAGTAACCAATATAAAATTGCTTGCGGCAATCTGATCTTTAAGTTTTTTACGTGGTTTCTGAAGCGCCTCAATTTTTACCTCAACAACTTGTCCTTTTAAGTTTTTTGTCAGATAGTTTACTCTATCCTGCCGCGTAGTAATTATAGTATCACCGCACCTAACCGCCAATTTACCTTTGTTCTCCAGAATAGCAAAGTTTTCTTCTGCACCGGGGAGAAGGGATGCCATTCCCATTTCCGTAATTCCTGGGATTGTTGCGATAGCCGGTTTCAATTCGCTGTGAAAATCTGGCCCAAATCCCGATACAAGTTCCGCGGCCATTTCATAGCGCAGTGCATCTACCCAGATATATGCTATCTTATGCTTACCAACTAGTGGCTTAACTTCCCTGCTAAAAGTATCGCGTTGAAGTTGAAAACCAAAGCCAAATTCCGGGAATTCTGAATCCTGTAAAAATTCTGCCAGATCACCAGCCATGTTTGTATAAAATTGCCGTGCTTTGGCAATGACCTTTTCAATTGGGCTGTTTTCGTCCGAGAGATCTATATTATATCGCTCATATCTATGTTCCAGTTCACGATGAAACCTATCCAACTCATACCATGGTAAAGTAGTTCTGCAATAATTCTTAATCAAGTCTTTGGGTAAATATTTTTTACCTTTAAGTTCTTTTTTTATATCCCCGGTTTTGATACAAATACTAACGACGGTCTCCAGGATACTCCATTTCAACATAAGCGTTTCTTCGGTACGCGGCCAAAATGAATCTTTTTGCGCATCAACTAATTGAGTAGCTTGAAGTAAAGCATTTTCTAAAATGAGTTTACAAGCCCAATCTATTAGCTTGCTTTCTGTTGATAAAAATGTCTGGGATTTGACAAGCTTTTCAGGTGGGATAGAGAATGCCGCAACATTGCATTTCTGATCAACCATCTTTGACACGTCAACATAAGAATCCTTATGCTCAATATCGCTTCGCCATCGCTGGGCAAGTTTTGATGTATTTTGCTTATGCGATTCCAGTGAAGGAATGTCCATTTGTGATATTACTGATGGAATGCCATCATCATCAATGTTGTTTACTAAATCTCCTAGCAATACATACCGAACGAACCTTTCCCTGGTCTTGTCAGGAATCTTATCTGTCGTGTCAAAGCCGAATGAGTTTTTGAGAATTGCCTGAAGTTCCTGTATTGCGTTTTTTTTGACGATATTGTCATCAATTTCCGGTTTTGTTAGAAATAGGTAAGCAATCTCTACCGGATCAATACTTCCGAAGATCAATTTTACCGTTCCTGATCCAATCTCAGCTCCATGTTCAGCGATACCCTCTACATCATCATAGGTCAGACTACCGGATGCAATCTGTTTGCAGATATTTTCTGCTGCATCTGGCATTATGGGCTTAAGCACTGCACGTGCTACAACCTCAAGGCGGGTATTCTGATTTATAGACGGATGACCCGGCTCAAGCACACAGCCGGCTTTCTCTATTTCTATAAGGGCGTTGTCAGTCTCGCTCCTTTCTTTCGCGACATAAACCAGTATTTTTGGTGGTGTTATTCCATCAAGCATCGGTTCTAACTGGTATTTGAGTTCAAAGAAGCTATCGTTAAAGTTGAACAGTTTTGCACCAGTGTTGAGTGTTTTAACGATCCCCTGATAGTGTTTCTCCGGATCATACCAT
Source organism: Candidatus Kuenenia sp. (assembly GCF_027493735.1). Lineage (NCBI taxonomy): Bacteria > Pseudomonadati > Planctomycetota > Candidatus Brocadiia > Candidatus Brocadiales > Candidatus Brocadiaceae > Candidatus Kuenenia > Candidatus Kuenenia sp. The sequence continues at coordinate 201,418 of NZ_JAOSKF010000018.1, read as the reverse complement.
ACCACTATTCCGAAATCCTTCACCTGCTTTGTTATGAGTTCTTGAAGGTAATCGGTAATCTTACCCATGGCGTTACCTCCATTTTATTGGAACGATATTTTGTATCCTTCGGCCAGCATTTTCATCATCTTTTCCTTAAGTTTTTGCAATGCAATTTCAACGTCTTCTTCTTTCTCAATATATCCTGATATAATTTCGGACGCCCGCAGATATTCGATTTTGCCAGAATCGGTAAGTTTCTCTATCTGTCGGGCAGCATTATCCTTCATACCCTGAATTGCAAGCAGGTCAGAATCCATCTGATCAATTGTTGCCCTGCATTTTTCACAAGCGCAGGTATCTTTGAGCATCGCTTTCTCGCAACAACGTTCGATAAAGGGTGCCAACAATATATTTTGCTCTTCCTCACTCAGGAGAGCAAAATTAACATGCCCTTTGACAGATTCGATTGCCTTTTCAACCCTTTCTTTGCGATGATCATGCTTCTCGCTATAAGCTTTTATGTATACTGCATAGATCCCCTGCGTATTTAATCTGATAGCTTCAAGTTTATCATAGAAGTTTTCCGAATTGAGTGCAATTCTAAGCGCTTCTGCCTTCTCATAAACTTCACCATCCAGTCCCAATTTTTCCAACATTGGTATTATTGTGGAGAGAGCAGCTTTGGCATTTTGGACGTTTTTCATATCTTCATCAGACATGACATCTGCAAGACGGCGTATTTTCTCTCTTAATTCCTTGTAGGACATGCCCTCCCCGGCAAGTATCTTTACGCAGTCGTCAATGTCACTGTTCAATACACTGTCTATAGTCTGCCTGAATTCGCTCAGTGTATCTTTAACCGGAAGCCCAAGAGCACTGACCTGAACCTGAAGCGGCAGGAGTATTTCTTTGTCATCTTTTGCTAACTCCTTAAATGCGGATGCGATTGCTTCTTCTTCGATGTTTACTTCATTTCCGGTTATTTCCTCATAGTGCTTTGCTGCATCTGCACGCATTTTAAGATCAAGCGTTTCGCGGGGTGCAAACGTCGCTGACTTGAATGCGCGATTGCTGATAAACGGTAATCGTGCATCAGGGTCACTATATCCCCTGTGCCTTACAGCCTGATGGGTTACCTCAATGGCGCCTCCACGAAAAAGCACTGCAAGCACCAGACGGAGAATGTCGCCTTCCCAGCCATAATCAAATCCCCGAAAATGCTCTTCCAATGAATTTCCTGTGACCTTAGTACCATACGAGTGTTCATTTTTAATATAGTTGAGAATCTCCTGCGCAATTTCAGCGTTTATGTTCGGTTGATATTTGTTATCGTGTTTTACCACGAGATTAAGCCCGTCGTCTTTATCATAAAAGATAGATGGCAGTCCTTTTAGATTAGCCGCGGTCAGTATCTTTTCAGGTTCATCTCCCTTAATTTTCCGGGTACCCATTTCCAATTTTGGGTAGAGTTCCGGCACTGCGGCATCCAACATCCCTGTAATTATTTCTGAGATGGAATTTCCCAACTCGCTTCCATCTTTTTCTACACCTCTGAATAACCCGGAGCCTGATTCTATAACTTTTGTGATTTTACTCCGTAAATCCTGATGGATGCGGTTTTCCCGCTGTTTCTCATCCTCCAAACATGCACTTTGCTCCGGAGAAATTTGATTGTGTGCGCGAATCCTGGAGTAAGTAGCGATCATCTCATTAGACCTGTACTTCTCCTCGATAAGGCGATAGATATCCTCATTTACCGAAAACACCCAAAATATTTCGTTGTTGTGTGAATCTTGCCGGCTTTGCACACGCAACTGCTGGTTTTTCTCTTTGAAATCGTTTTCGTTGTCTGCGATATAGATTGATAACGGTATATCCCCCTCTTCGACTTTCTCGCCGTCTATAAAGAGGCCTACCCTGAAAGTCCTCATGCCCTTGTAGCTGTATGTGCGGGTCTTTGGGGCGCTGAATATTTCCTTTATACTCTCCTGCTTAATGATGTTCCTCTGTTTTGGTTTTGGAGATAAACTTGCCCGCTCTGTGTCCCAGTTTTTCTCCTGGACTGTGAGCAGTTTGTAGCCTTCCTCTGATGCCCTTATTATTTGCGCCTTCTCCAGTTCTGTGATAGCGTCCTTTACGTCACTCAGAATGGACCCTGAATTAACCGAAGGATGCAAAACAACAGCGATGTTGTGCGCTGTTCTGGGTAGGTTTTTTACTGCTTCCAGGAGTGTAATAGCTTTGGTTACCTTAAGTGCCATCTCGTTGTTGTGGATGTGCCTGGCAACACTGTCCACTTCCCGGGTTACTTCCACAGGCAAAAGGCTTCCTGCGTAGAGTAGCTCATACACCTTGTCCAGAGTCACCAGATTACCTATCTCCTGATCAGCGAGATTTGTCCTTGGATGGATAAGCATTTCCTGTGCTTGCTTTATAATTGTTCGGTTACTGCCGCCTATATGCTTCTGTGCCCCGCGTTTTTGTCTGAGTCCTGCGACTATGTCAATACACAGCTCTATTTGATAGGGTAAATACGGATAGAGGTTAATAAAATCTTCTTTTGTAATAGTAGTGTTCCTGCTTGTACGTTCCAGCTTGCAATAGGTCTTGAGATGCCCCTCATTTTTGTCAAATAACTCACAGAGACTCTCATATCCTTTATCTTTCTTTTCAAGGACGCGTTTTGCTGTAACTTCCTGGATATTGGATTGCTTAAGGTCTATTGGAATGGGGAATCGGTCTTGCAGACGTGCAAGCTCAATAATCCTCCCCCCCATTGCATCCACGACCTCATTCAGCTTCTCCTGTGATGTTACCACGATCCAACACGGTGCGACAATTTGCTTCGCCTTAAACCTGTTTTTGCTTTCCCTGCCAAATGCCTGTACCACTGCCTGTAGATCCAACATCTTCTGGACACTTCGGGATACATACTGTCCTACTTCATCAATAATAAATACCAATCCAGCGCCGGGTTTGCGTTTGGCCATAAGCTCAAAGGCACGCTCCGCGAGTTTATTGGGTGTGATGTCAGCCCTGCCGATGAAGTTTCCGGAATCTTTCTTTATCCCAAGAGAATTTGACCAGCTATCTTCCCGTGGGAAGACGTTCGGCATCATCTTGTACAGGATAGCGCTGGCCTCAGAGATTCCCATTGCCATATCCCGTTCCTCTTCCCATGTAGCCGGGCTATACTCTTTGTTGAAGAGAGAGACGAATTCCTTAAGTCTGCCTTTGGCTTCCAGGGTGATTTCAAGCTCCGCCAGATCAAAATCCTCGGCATATCCCAATTCTCTCAGCAGGGCTTTATACATTATTTCCGTGATCTGCTCATTGGCGGTGCGTACGCCGCGGTCCATGGCGACGTCAAAGATTATGGCGTGAATTGTGAAGCGGGAGTTGATGTTCTGGAGAAAATTGGTGATTTGCTTATCCTGGACGTTCTCTATAAACCATTGGGAAGCACTCTGTGTTATGATTTTGCGGTTTGCCAGTGTGTAGCCAAGTATCTTGGCAAAGGATGATTTACCAGAACCGAAAAACCCTGACACCCAGATACCAATACCTTCATGTGGTTCTGAAGGGTATTCAGCAACAGCATTGTACACCTGGCAGAAATGGTCTTTGATGTCCGGGGTTGCCACGTATTCCTGTATTTCATTTTTAACAGTTCCCTCGTCATGCTGGTCTACCTTTATTACCTCTTCTATCTTACGATAAATATCTTTCCGAAACAGGTCTTTAATTATTTGCATAGCTATCATGCCTTTATATTAAATTACTTTGCAAAGGATCTTACTATCTCGTTTATGACTTCTGTAATATCTACATTTTTGGAAGGTAAAACTTCATTTTGAATATGCTTGTGATGTGGATAGGTTTCAATTTCTGTATAATGTTCTGCATTATCATATCTAAAAATTAATTTCTTGTCATGAGCCTGATAATGATAGGAATAAGCCAGTCTTTTTAAAGCGGGGATAGCAATAAAGTACTCTTTAAAATGCAGTTCACTTTTATCAGCAAATATAATCTCTCCTTTGACATACAATGCAGCATCGCCTCTATTTTCCGACTGAACATTGGTAAGGAGTTTAAACGGCACATTACTGAGAAATTTATCCAATTGAGCAAGATACTCTTTTATGACTGACATATCTCAATGTTTTCAATTATTGACAATTTCTGTTTAAGTTCATTTACAAGTTTTTCTTCTGCCCACCAGTTAAAGGTATCATCATCCTCTTCAATTTCCCTATTTCTGAACTTTTCAATGAAGACACTTGTAGAAATTCCGTATTTCTCTTCATATTTTTTTATTTTTGATACTGACATTTCTAAGGCAAATTTTATTCTTCTTTTTTCCTCTTCCAGCCCTCCGGCCAGAAGTTCCCTAATTGTTTCTGCTTCACCTGAAATACTTTTTACATTTAAAGTAACCATATCATATTCACCTCTAAATAATTTTCATTTATTCACTACAATTCATTGGCTCTGCATGGCAGGACAATAAATGCACAACTAAAAACAGTCACAAATATGTCATTTGTGACTATCTATTATAATGTTTTCTATAAAAATTTGTGTAAGAAATGGAGAAGAGAGAGAATAAAAGTTTTTGTAATTTAGTTTTTTAAAATCAAGGACATAAAAACAATGTAGCCCCGTTAGGGCGATCCCTTTGTATATGATTGAGGAAAACAGGTCGCTCCTATACTGTTAGGCTCATCTTGCTACAAACAGGTTGCCTACGGAGTTTATAGGTAATACTTTTCAAAAGACTAAAGGTTACAAGTTTTTGATATTTGTTTTTTCCCCCTTTTCCCCTACTTCACCATTCCCCACTTTTTATTATTCATAACCATGCGCTATAGCAAGGGATTTGTCCTTTTTGCATTTTGCTTTAACTCTTTCCGACCAATACTTCATTGCAATATGTGCCCAGTCATATTTACCAGATTCCAAATCTTTCCAGTATTTTGGAGGCTCGCTCCATGGTATCACAGTATGAAGCGGTGCCATGTTTAATATCACTCCATCGTCAAAGTTTGGATCGTAGCCCATCTTTGCAACCTTCTCCAGTTCCTCTTTGAACTCTGTTATCTCCTGCCTTAATTCATCTAGCTTTTCCAGTTCCTTTTCATAGGTTAGCTTATCTCTTCCGTCAGTATTTACGACCTTTTGAGATACCTCTAAAATCTGGCTGGAAATAAGGTTTAGCTTTGGCTCAACGTAGTTCCGTAATATTTTAAAAAGGGTGTCGTTATCCAATTTGTGATAATAGAGCCAAATTCCATAGTTTTTCTTTTTCGTTTGGAGAAGCCAATATATCGGTGCTTTGCGACGACTCTTTGAGTATCTTTTGATATGAAAGTCAAAGAATCTCTTTGGTTGCCTGAAATAGTCACGAAGGCTTTTTACATCAAGAATCTCCAATATCTCCCGCTCTCGTTCGTCCGCATGTTCACCATAGATTAAAACCAACACTTCATGCACTTTTTTTACAATATCATTGCTGTGTCCTTCATCATCAACTAAAATGCCGTTCCAATCAACCTGTATCGGGTAATCTTTGTCAGCAATAGTGGGATTTGGCACGTCCGTTGGAACATCAAGCACATTAACCCGCCTTTTTAGCCATGCTTCACTGACGATACTCCCCAAAGTCGCAGGATAACCATCTGGAGAGAGGAGCATTCCCGGTGAGCATACAGGTAGCGGATCAAATGGGTTTGCGAGTTTTGGAATGAGTGATTTATCTAAAGCCATCCGCACATCCCAACGACCAAAGACGGCACCAATGCACCACATAAGCAGATTTTGAACACGATCAACAATGCTTTCGGAAATGATCTCTTCTTCAGTTTCAGCTTTGTCTGATTCCTTTTCCACTTCATCTTGTACTTGAATAGTTTGTCCTAATTCGTGTTCAATAATTCTGCGATCAGTAAAATCAATATCATATAAGTCATAGATAATATTATTGACTTTCAACTGTATACAGACAATTTCATTATTTTTTTGATTTCTTTCTCTTGAATATCTTCACTCGTTTCTGATAAAGGGATGTTAATCAATCTAAGTAGAGGTGGAACTAAAAAAACATGAGTTGTTTCATCGCCGTAATAAAGTGATTGTTGACAATTAACGATTTTTAACGACAATTCTGTTAATTTATCGACATTGGGTTTCTTAACTGGTATTCTCTGCACTTGACCAACTTCATAACCATGTTGAGCTCTTAGCATCATAATAAACTTCTCAGTCAAGGTACTATTAAAAAAACCCAAAGCATTTAATAATCCAAATTCTGAGAAAATCGCTATTCCTTTATGGCTAAAAATACAACCTGCGTTCATCTCTCTTGAATTGAAACGTCTATTTACTAATGGATATGTCAATCCAGAACGAAAGTAATAATCTGGATTTCTAATTACTGAACCTGCAAACAAATACAGTTCTCTACCTTTATATTTATAATTTACTACCAAATGAATATCTGAATAATATGGAGAATACTCTCCACCCTTAACAAAAGTTGCCCATCTTTTATTTGTTGTCTGTTCTACGAAAATAGTTTGCTGCTCAGAAATATTTTCGTCTTTCACATTTAACCAATCAGCCCATTTTATTGCGTTAATATCTGTTGGTTTTACTTCCCAGTTTGCACGAACAAAACGAAAATCATCAGCAGTTGCAAGCCCTTGTTTTACTGTTCCACCATTTCCTTCAAATGGTGGAAACTCCTTAAACTTATTCCTGATCCTATCGCAGACCCAATAGGAGAAAGGTGTATTCGGCACAAGGGAAAATGAGTCCAATTGTATATCAAAACGTTTCTCGCTTTGAGCATTCTGTATAGCTTCCAACAACTTTTCGCCTTTAGCATCAACATCATCCTTTAGTAATCTAAAGAAAATTGCTTTTCTTCCGGTTGCGGGAGTTTTCTCGATTGTATAAGCGGCTGTTTCAACCATCGCCTCCAAGACACCGAAACCAAAATCTGCAACGGCATGTAAACTTGATTCCTTCATCAGTATCTCTTCTCTCCACTTTGTAAAGCTAGAAAGGAAAAAGCCTGTCCTGCTTGAGATAATCCCAATAAAGCCTTTATCATGAAGCAATTGAAGGATCCGCTCTACAAATGCGGCATAAACATCATTTTTGGTTCGGGGGTATGTCTTGTCAATATATCCCCTAGACGGTAAGCTTGCTGCTCCAAACGGTGGATTCATCAAGACAACATCAAAGCGATTCTGCAACACTTCTACAAACTGAAACCCCCTGATTGATTCCTCTGCAAACAGCCGTCTGCTATAACCGTGATTTTCTGCTTTAACTTTCTCCGCATAATCTCTCAGGGCAGAAAAAACCTTCTCCTCTGCCTCTTTGAAGAAATCCTCATCTTTTATCTCTGATAAGGAGAGCGATAATTGCCTGGGCTCTGATTTTCCAAAAAGGGGCACTTGAACCGGCTTCAGCGGGCCTTCCCATTTTCGCTTTGCCTCTTGTATTGCTGCTCTCAACTCCTGCTCTATTTGTAATAATGAGCCTGCCTCACCAGCAAGCTTCATCTTTTCCCATACATTTCTCACCAGATCACCCAAAAGGGCAGGTTTTAGCGTGGAGACAAAATCCTCAAAAAGCTTCTGGTTACCTGGCATTGGTTCCGCACAAATAAAGTGTGCATTCCTTACTCTTGGTCTGTCTTCCCTGCGTATCTTGACCCACTCCCTCTGCGCCCTGAGCCAGAGGGCAAGGGCGGCAATCTGAATTGCTCTCAGGTCAATGTCTATGCCATAGAGGTTATTTTCGAGTATCAGGCGAGGGATCTCACGCTCAAATGCATCTTTATCAGGATAATCTTTCTGTAATGCTATTCCCAGGTCTTTATCGTCATAAGCCTCTCTGTATATAATCATCAGCAGGTTAAATACATACAGCAGAAAATGCCCGCTACCGCATGCCGGATCAAGTATCTTTAGCAATCGCGGGTCTTTTTTCTCACGGAAAGGAACCTGAAAGCTATCTGCTTGTGCAGCCGGTTTTTCATCCCTCTGAAGGAATACCTCATTCCTGGGCTTGACCATATATTCGCAGTATTCTGAAAGCCTGGTATTCCCCTGCATAATCTCATACCACATCCTGCCGAGGGTATTATCAGTGAGAAACTGCACAACGTATCTTGGCGTATAGAATTGATTGCGGAATGCCAGTTCCCAGGAATTGCGTGGTGCAGAGCTTTCAGCCCTTGCCTGCTCCCTGATCTCTTTTGGCGTGAAATATTGATAAATCCACCCGATGGTTTCATCAAAATCCCATATATTGTCAATCTCCGGATTATTTATGATTTCTAAAACAGCCTTTAATGCCCGCGGTCTTGGAAATACATAAGATGAAAGGTCTTCCTGGTCAAAGAGGACTTTAATCTCCTCTGCAACTTCTCTGCATTGGTACAAAATATAATCCTGGTAAGCAATGTCTATGTCATCAAGCTGTGATAAATCAGTCTTTTTTAACACATCCACCACGTAGTGGACGAAACCATTGGATTTGCTGCCGCGGGAAACAGTCTCCCGGATGACCTTTCTCCGCTCCATGAGTTTCAAGGCCACAAGACGGTTCAGGTGGGTAAATGTCAAACCAAGTATCAATCTTTCCACAGCTTCATGTCTCTTGCTTCCGGCCACAGTTTCCCGCTCAATGACGTATGCAAATCCTTCACGGGCTTTTATTACGTTCTGATCATCTTTGATTTGTGGCAAGCGGGAGATATCTTCGATAGTTCCATCTTTGTGCAGTCCAAATGCACCTTCAAGTAACTCACCTATCTCCTTTAAAAGCGCTTTACGCGCATCCTGCACCATCTTTTTTATTTTATTACGGATTTCTTTATCCACCAGAATACCTCAGTAAATTTTTACCCTGTAATTATAGCCGCTAATGCCCTCTATTTCCTGAATGTCCATGAACCTAAGCTCGTTTTCGCCTTCTCTTGCACCCGGGTAAAATAAAATCATAGGGACCATAGTTCGGCGGTGCATCTCGTCCAGAAGTTTACTCATACGGTAAATTGCTGGCGCCAGGGCTGCTGCCCGTGTAAGGAACACAATATCGATTTTGGGATTAAGCCCTTCCATAAGTTTTTGAAGCATATCAGGCAATGGGCTGAGCTTTGAGAGGATATTGTTTACAGTTGACTGTGTCCTTTGGAATCCAAATTTTTTCTCTGTTTGTATAACATAGGATAACCCACGTGTTTTCTCAATTCCTTCCCATATGGATTTTGCCAGAGAAATGGTAGTAACCTTCCTTCCTTTATTGTTTAATCTGGTGGCTAAACGGGAGACTTCTTCGCGTAGTTTATATTCTTCCTGCGGTGGATAGCAGAAGATGGCAAAGGGCAAATCATGGTATGCGCTGATACGTAAGGGGTCTGATACCAAATCCTGTTCCAGATTATCAATACGCTCCCGAAGCGATGTCATGAGCTAACTCCTCCGTTGAATGATAGGGAAATTCTATGCGGATGAGCCTTCCAGCGGCATGGTATTTCAGGTATCCTGTCTGATGCGATTCAAGAAACATACGTTCCACGGCCTGGGGTTTGAGGAGAAACAACTTCCAATCCTCATTTTGAATAATAAGCTCTCCGGTAGAAACCCGTGAATGGATAAGAAATGCAACATACGCAAATGCTTCAATGGGCAGGTAGAAGTTGGCTATCTGTTTTTTCGACTTACCTTCCAATATACCAAAGTCCCTCAGAGTTGACATTACCCCCCGTGATAGCCTTCCCTTTACTGAATCACTCCACATCTGGTCAAACATGCCGGGTTTTGCACTTTCTATAAATTTGTATACATCTCCTGATGAAATAGCAAGTTGTCCTGCGTAATATCGGTCAAAAAGATCAAGGATCACGAAATCATAAAAGAAATCGTCAATTTTTGCTGTGTGATAATACATAATAGAGCGGATAATGGATAAATCAACATTTTTAGCGCATAAAAATTTCAGAGCCTTCCATGCATAGCTTGACTCTTTTGTAACAAACCGGGCGAGGAAGTATCGTTTAACAATCTCATTGGTCCATGAACGGGATCTCTTTCCTAAAACATTTTTGCGCACGATATGCTCTACCCACGTATTAATATCTACCGCAGGATCGAATATATCTAATAAAATGCGCGTTTCATCAATGAATGCGCCGCCGTGTGCTAACCATGTCATGTATTTTTTTTCTGCCATTCAGAATAACCAACCCTAATGTTTGTATTTTTAAATGAAGGCGGTATGACAACCAAATATTACTTAGTTCCTTAACTAAACCACTCTCTATGCGGGTGTGAATAGCAAAAGCGGTGCTATTGTATCTACAAAAAAATATTCTTTAGTATATTGCGAGTAGGAATGTTTTAAGGTTCGCACTGGAGCAGAAGAAAACAAGGACAAAGGTAACACTTTAGTTTTTTGAAAAATTCCAATAATCGCAATGTAGGGGCGAAGCATTTGCTGTAAATTGTCATAAATGCGTTCATACCCAAAACGGGCAAATGCTTCGCCCCTACTTTTCCAAAAAACTAAAGTGTTACGGACAAAGGCGTTTATCAAATTAAGTAGATGATGAACTGTATCAGATACCACTCATCGGGGTATAATCCCTTCTGCCCAGATAAATCAATCTGATGATAAGTTTTGAGCGATACCATCTCACGATGATTGGAGTTAGCTAGTGCTTCGGCCTCATCAGCCTGGAAAGTAAACTTTCAGTCAGAAGTATTGCAACATGAGCGACACACACGTGGAAGTGAGGTGTACCCCATTGTCAAGACAGATTTGATCGATGCGCTTCCCTCTTGTTTGTAGCTATAGTAGTAGAAGGCTTTGAAAGGATCCAACAGATCAACTATTCGGGCTTGTATCTTCTGATTTCACTCCCCGTAAGCCGGAAATACTTCGCACGCTTTGTTGAGTTTATCTTTGTATGCAACAATTGATCCTTTAGTGCCAAAGTGTTTTTTCAATAGCTTTAATGATTCCGGACGTGGATCGTCTTTGCCTTCTGCCAAATAATTGCGGTGCTCAAGTTTACTCTTTGGTTATGCTTGAATATGAAGCGAGAACTGAAATGGAATCTGTTGATACGGCTTTACATAATCAAACATCAGTATTGCAGTTCCGATAGTCTCAAAATCAAGATTATAATTGTAATCTCTATTTAAGTAAAATTCGCCAAAAACAACGGAGGCTTTTAAGGCGGTAACTCAAGCCTTCTTTTTAGCCTTTTTATCTGCCCTCTTTTCTTTGAGGGTTTTGGTAGGTTTTTTCTTTTCTTCTTTACGAGAGTCTTTTCCTTTACTCATTTTTTTTTCTCCTTTTTATAGATGAACTGATATGAAATTGTTTTCTCCATGTGATGCAATATTAAAACAAAAAACGAAGATGATTGCCATTTTTTTATTCTAAACTGGTTGCCATTTCAGTGCTGAGACTATGCCTGTCGCGAGGGCAATTCCCGTCGAAGGTTCTTCTTTGGGTACCGCCATAAAGGTTGCAAACACGGCCACGTCGTAGTTTTGGCGCCACTCGGTACTGGAAATTGTTAAAGGTCGATTTGTAACACTTTAGCCTTTTGAAAAATTCCAACAATAACGATGTTTGCCGCATAGTGTAGGGGCGAAGCATTTGCCATAAATTGTCATAAATGCGTTCATACCCAAACTGGCAAATGCTTCGCCCCTACTTTTTCAAAAAACTAAATTGTTACAAAAAACATCACTTTTTTTAAAATAGTGTAAAACATCTTTGAAAAACGTGGGAAAAAGGTGTCCTTACTTTTCAGGAAAGAAACATATTTTGAATGAAAAACCGTAAATAGCAGAGAAAAAAGCATGCTCACCTATCGCTTCAAAAAATATATCTTATTGGTTGATAACTATCATTGTGGTAGTGTAAAATATATACGCTTGCATACGCATTAAAAATTTGTCTTCCTGTTTCAGCGGAAAGAAATAGGGCTTGATTGCCACCTAATTTATTGCTTGGCCTTTAAAATAATTGTAAGATTATATGTTTTTTGTCGTGATAAAGATTTAAATTCGGTATATAAAAAAAGGGTAACTATTCAGCGTAAACGATACACGGCTCGTTCCCAAACTCCAGTTTGGGAATGCATTTGTTCGAGAAACTCCGGTTTCTCGCCTGTTTGCTGATAGATAGGGAATAAAATCACAGGGTTAAGACAGTTTGTAATTCGTCAAGTCTGACACGCACTGGAAACAAAGTTTCCAGTGCAATTGTGTTCCCAAACTGTGGTTTGGTAACGAGTTGCGCTCTGATCTCCGGTAGTTTAATAAATTACGCTGAATAGTTACAAAAAAGGAGGATTTATAATGGAAAAATGGGAATGTAGTGTTTGCGGCTACGTATATGATCCGGAAAAAGGTGACCCGGATAACGGGGTTGCACCTGGGACTTCTTTTGAATCGATACAAGATGATTGGGTCTGCCCTTCATGTGGTGCGAACAAGGATTTATTTGACAAACTCGACTAATGGTAATTTTTTTCATCTTATTCTTATGCTAAAATTTCTTCTCAAAAAAAACATTCGGGTTTACGCTGCTGTTATTAGTATGCTGATGACACTTTCGTTCTGTAAATACGCTGCAACTGGTACAGAAAAGAGAGATGAAACAAGCCGACCCTCTGTAACATATTCAAACCCCTATTTTAAAGGAACCATGGAAGAGAGGTTTTCTCAAGTGGAAAAGATATCCAAACTTTTTGGAGTAGAATGCGATCATTGTCATAATGAAGAGTTAACTGTTTTTACGGAAAATGGTGAAATTTCAAAAAAAATGATGGCTGCCTCTGTTGCCCTTGGAGTAGATTGCGATTATTGTCATATAGACGGTAAGCGCTATACCGAAAAAGAAAACCAGGCAAGGAATATGTTTGAGCTTTCCGAAACGATGGCGGTTGAATGCAATTTTTGTCATATGGGGAAAGAGAAACTGACGTCACGAGGGTTGCAGGCAAAAACTGCTTTTCTAACACGTGATTGGGCGACAAAAGGTTCAAAGCAATGCCTGGAATGTCATATTGAGAAAAAACAATTTGCGCTGAATTTTTATGGCTGGCAGGTTTTAAATGCCATGAAAGGATTAAAGGGGATGTGAACAGGGATTACGATGTAATAATAGTGGGTGGCGGGCCTGCAGCACTTGCAGCGGCGGTTTACACTTGCCGGGCATTATTAAAGACGGTGGTTTTTGAAAGAAAAATTACCGGCGGTCAGTTAGCCGGCACAGATATGATAGAGAATTATCCTGGGTTCCCAGACGTAATCAGCGGCGTAGACTTAACACAGCGGATGGAAGAACAGGCGAAGCGCTTTGGATTGATTGTCCGCTATGAAGAGGTTCTGAAACTAACAGTAGAAGATGGACTGAAGGTAGTAACCACAGATACTGGTGTGTATGCAAGTTATGCGGTTATTCTTGCCTGCGGAGCCGATCCAAGAAAATTAGATATACCGGGTGAAAATGAGTTTTACGGAAGAGGTGTCAGTTATTGCGCTACTTGTGACGGGGCATTTTTCCGAGACAAAGATGTAGTTGTCGTTGGTGGCGGTGATTCCGCTTTGACGGAAGGTATTTTCCTGACAAAATATGTTAAAACAGTTCAAATAATTCACCGGGGGGAAGCATTCAAAGCCGCAAAGATTTATCAGGAAGATGCTTTCGCCAATCCGAAGATACACGTCAGTTTTAATACCACCGTAGAAGAAATTCATGGCAAAGAAAGTGTAGAAGGCATTATTACAAGAAATGTGGTTACAGGGGAGAAAAATAGTTTGCCCTGTCAGGGTATTTTCATTTTTATTGGAAGTGTGCCGAATACCTCATTTTTGGGAAATTTGTTGTGCGTTGATACGGGTTGCCACATTGAAACAAACATGCACATGGAAACGGAAATAGAGGGTGTCTATGCTGTCGGCGATGTGAGAAAATGGTCATACCGGCAAATTGCAACTTCGGTGGGTGACGGCGTTACAGCGGCTATTGCTGCCGAACATAAACTTGCCGAATTGAAGGCGTTAGGCAAAATAAAAAACTAACTTGATACGTTTAAATAAAAAATCCATGTTATAACTTTTAACGGTAGGGAGGGATTGCAATAATGAATGTAAAAGAACTCATTGAAAAAGCTGTAATGCATGAAGACAAATCGCAGAAGTTTTATTTGGATGCCTTAAAGCATGTTACAGACCCAGCAGCGAAGGTCTGGTTAAAAGAACTTGCGGCAGAAGAGGTAAAGCACAAGGAGATGTTGCTAAATTTTGATACGTCCAAAGTGATGAGTTTCAAACCTGGCGAAACACAGGATTTGCATATCTCAGAATTCCTGGTAGACAAGGACGTCTCTGAAATCAAAGATTTTCAGGATGTATTGATTATTGCCATGAAGAAGGAACAAAAGTCATATAATTTTTATGTTAGTATGTCTCAATCAACCGATAGCATGGAGATGAAAAAAATGTGCAGAATTCTGGCACAGGAAGAACTAAAGCATAAACATAAATTAGAAGTAGCCTATGATGATATGGTGTTTTCAGAAAATTAAATGTAGCCTGCTAAGTTCCATGCGACACCTAAAGTAGATGGATTTATCGAGGCCATTTATTCTTAATATTTAGATGCATTAATCCATCGATAACAGTATGCAGAAGGGTAACTAAGGGATGCCGTAGGGCGAAGACTGGTGTTACCCTTCTGCGCTCTCCGCAATTTTTCTTCTCACGTAGCCCCCTAGTTTATTCTTTCTCATAATAAACTACAAAATGAACTTCATAGGGTGTTTTATAGCCAAACAAATATGATTTTAGAAAGTTTGGCAACAAAATGGCTTTCTGAAAAATAGATTTATTGTATTAGTTTAGTTTTTTGAAAAAGATATTCACGTGTGCCTTTTATGTGATTGGGACTTCCGCCATGTTTTAAGGAAACGTTACAGTAGTGTTAACCCTGTCAGGGTTGTTTCGTCCTGACCCCTTGAACGATTACAAAAAATTGGGAATAATCCCTGGCGCTTTTCTTCAGTAACTACAAACTCAACATCGGTTTCGAAACCGATGTTGAGTTCCTCGAAATGGGTTCATGATTCGTTTCCAGTCACCGCAATCTTCTCCTTGACTTGGCTCAAAATTGCCGTTTTGCATATGTTCCACGCCTTGTTGTGCAAACAGGTGGCTACACTGGCGGGTTTTCGCCATCTCAGGTGCGGGGAACTGTCAAATTGCTTATTGACAAAATCTTGTTTCCTGTTATAAGAATGGCACGTCTGCGGAAAAATTATAGACTAACGAGCCGTGTTTATTTACGCGTAAAGATTGTAAAAAGGCAACATTTCAGTTTTTTGAAAAAACTCAATAAAACTAAGAATTCCGTATTGGTTTAGTTTTTTGTAAGTTTTTATTCGTGTTTCTCCATTACCCTGTTAATACTCTATGCGTTTTGTGTTTAAAATCTTTTTGGTTGAGGTTTTGCTTCGCCGCATATATGTTTTTTATAAATAACTACAGGTAAAATACCCCCCCTTTTATTAACAGTAACAATGTCCCAAATCAATCTTGAAAAACTGGTTTCCAAAAAAGATTTGTTCAGTCTTTTGAAAGACTTAATAAACGTATTGGGAAACCCAATAGAAATTCAAGGCAAAGAAGGGAAAACCATTGCCTCCTTTTGTGATCAACCAGACGTAAACGTACAAACCCATAATGACGTCATAAGTACAAACAACACCTATCCTATAAAGCTCAACGACATTGCCATAGGCTGGGTAAAAGGGGACCAACCGGCTCACGTATTTTCAGAACTGCTTTCATATCTGGCAAATAAAGAGTTTGAAAAAAAATCCCTTGCCAGCGATATGCTTGACAAATACAGGGAAATAAACCTCCTTTACGACATCGCAGATAAAATAGCCGCATGCACTGAAGTTAAGGACGTTGCGCAGTTGATTATTGACGAGGCAAGGCAGTTAATAAACGCAACAAACGCTTCCCTGATGCTGTTGAACGACAATAATACACTTGAAATACTGTCGGCGTATGGAGAGGAATATATCCCAAAGACCATATTGCAATCAGGAGAAGGCATTGCCGGGAATGTGGCCGTTACCGGCGTCGCAGAGATAGTGAATGACGTTGCTTCTGACCCGAGATTTGTGAATGGACACAATGCTGTTTCTTCCTTACTATGCGCCCCGCTCAGGCTTAAGGACAGGATTTTAGGCGTAATGAACCTCAGCAGCCGCTCCCCTTACCCTTATAGCGCCAGAGACCTGAAGCTGCTCAGTATTTTTGCGTCCCAGGCGGCGTCTTCCATTGAGAATGCCATTTTATATGAAAACAGAATGAAGACGGAAAATATTAAGGCGCATTTACAACGTTATGTTTCGCCCCAGATTGTAAGCTCCATCCTGGAAGATTCCGGGGGAAATTCACTAAACCCATCAAAAAAGAAAATATCCATTCTGTTTTCCGACATTAGAAATTTTTCCACTGTATGCGAGAAGCTTGCACCTGAAAAAATTGTAACATATCTCAATGAGTATTTTTCACATATGGTGGAAATAATATTTGAACATCAGGGCACAGTAAACAAATTTGTAGGCGACATGATTGTTGCCTTCTTCGGCGCTCCTTTTCATTGCGATAATAATGAAACGCAGGCAATTAAATCTGCTATTAAAATGCAGCAATGCATTAAAAAAACGGGCAGTAGTTGGATACGGGATAATTTTACTACCGGCATCGGCATAACTGCCGGAGAAGTGGTGGTTGGCAATATAGGCTCTCCCCGGCATATGGACTATACAGCAATAGGTGATGAAGTAAATATCGCAGACAGGCTGCAATCCCTTGCAAAAGGCGGACAAATATTGGTGGAGCATAATGTATATCATGCAACCAAAAACATATTTGAATTTGAAAAATTTGGCAAAATCACCGTAAAAGGCAAAGAAAAACCAATAGATATCTTTAACGTAATTTATTAGATAACAAAGGGGGGGAGTAGTATGCCGAAGGTATTAATTGTAGATGATGAGCCACATATAAGACTGTTGCTGGAACAAACGCTTGAAGAATTTGAAGAGAAAGGAGTGGAAATTATCACTGCCGGAAATGGCAAACAAGCGTTGGAATTAATAAAAAAAGAGACGCCCGATATTGTCTATCTTGACGTAATGATGCCGGAAATGAATGGCTATGATGTATGCAATGCGGTAAAAAACAACTCTGCACTGAAGGGCGTCTATATCATTCTGCTTACTGCAAAAGGGCAGGAATATGACAAAAAAAGGGGTGACGATTCAGGCGCAGATATTTATATGACAAAACCCTTTAATCCCGATGTGATCATTGCAAAGACAGCAAGCATTTTGAATATAACATTATAACTGCGTTAATGAATTTCATTGACTATTCCTTGTTGTTTACAGTATAATCAATTTCAATATGTGACTGTAAAATACTATTATACAACTACTTATGAATATGCTTGCCTGTGGATGCATTTTCAGAATTTATGATTTTTTGAAACTATGGACAAAGACGTTATGAAAGAAATCTTCCTCTTAATCCTGGAGATTTTTAAAGCGCTGACAGAGATCTTGTGGGAAAAAATAAAATACGTTTTAAAAATACTTTGGATTCGGTTTTTTGGTTATGAAGAAATACCTCAAGAGAAAAAAGAAGCGGTAGTGGAATGGGGGGTTACAGGGGAAGATGAATGGCCTGGCATAACTGAAACAGAGACGAAAGAGCCTCCGGTAAAAGAAATGGTGGTCTCTCCCCCATCCGCAATTCCCGATCTTCCGGATAGCTACGGGGAAAATCGAATCGTAATCATGCAGAGAGACCCATTATGCCTTTTCTGCTATTGGGAACTACAGCAGGCCAAAATAGACAACTTCCTGAAAAACCTTTCTACGTTGGCGTATGACGCAAGCCTCGTCCTGAGAGTGTATGATGTGACAAACATTCTTTTTGACGGCAATAATGCCAATAAGTATTTTGATAGTGTCTTAGTGCAGGGAGCCAAAGACTGGTATATTCATTTAGAGGAACCAAACAGGTCATTCTGTGCAGACATAGGCTTTTTAACCTCAGACGGAACCTTCCATATGCTGACAAGGTCAAATACCATAACAACACCAGGTATGTGCCCTTCTGATATAACAGAAGATCAGCGGGTTGAAATTGAAGCGCCTTATGAAAAGGTGTATGCTTCTATGGGCATTGATGCAGCTTCACATGTCCCTGAAAGCGCCTCTGCGAAGTGGCAAAGATTTTTTTCACACATTTTATCATCCAGTGAAATTTGCTGATTAGTTCTCATTCTGAAAAAGATATATGAAAAAAGGCTATCTATCCTTAATATTGCATGCCCATTTGCCCTATGTCCGCCATCCGGAATTTGATGCATACCTTGAAGAAGATTGGCTCTTTGAGGCAGTGGCCGAAACATATATCCCGCTGATTAATGTGTTTGATAACCTGATAAATGAACACATTGATTTTCGTATTACAATGACTCTGACTCCTCCACTTATTTCAATGCTTACCGATGAACTTCTGCAGCAGCGTTGCCTCCGGTACATAGAAAAACGACTCGAACTTGCGGAAAAAGAGATTAAACGGACAAATAATCAATCCGAATTTAATCAAATTGCAAGGATGTACTATAATCATTTCCACGATGCAAGATATGTATTTGCGGAAAAATACCAGAGAAACATTATTACTGCGTTTAAAAAATTCCAGGATGCCGGAAAAATGGAAATTATTACCTCCTGTGCTACGCATAGCTTCCTTCCTCTTATGAATAATAATGTAAATGCGATGCGGGCGCAGATACACGTTGCCATGAATCATTATGAAAAACATTTTGGCAGAAAACCGCGTGGAATATGGCTTCCCGAATGTGCTTACGAACCCGGCATTGACCAGCTTCTTAAAGAAGAAGGTATCAGGTTTTTCATAGCCGAGGCACACGGACTCCTCTTTGCCTCGCCACGGCCAAAATACGGTATCTATGCCCCCATAGTATGCCCGTCAGGGGTTGCTGTTTTCGGGAGAGACATAGAATCTTCCAAGCAGGTTTGGAGTTCCAAAGAAGGATATCCAGGCGACTTTTATTATCGAGAATTTTACAGGGATATCGGCTTTGACCTTGATTATGACTATGTAAAGCCGTATCTCCATGGCGATGGAAAACGTTCGAATGTTGGGATAAAATATTACCGCATTACCGGAAAAACAAATCACAAAGAGCCTTATTCAATAGAAATGGCGCGGAACAAGGCTGCGGAACACGCCGGGAATTTTATGTTTAACCGGGAAAAACAAGCAGAATATCTGGATTCCCTGATGGATAGAACACCGATTATCATTGCCCCGTACGACGCTGAACTCTTTGGTCACTGGTGGTTTGAAGGTCCGCTCTGGATTGATTTTCTTTTCAGAAAGATTGCGTTTGACCAGCAGACGATTTCGCTGATTACCCCTTTGGAATATCTTGACAGATATCCTGAAAACCAATGCGCCGTCCCTTCCGCCTCCAGTTGGGGATATAAAGGTTACAGCGAATACTGGCTGAATGATAAAAATGACTGGATTTACCGCCATCTTCACATAGCGGCAGATCGTATGGTTGCGCTGGCAAGAACATACCCCCGCACCGATAAATATTCCATACAACAGCGGGCCTTGAACCAGGCCGCACGGGAACTTTTATTGGCACAAAGCAGTGACTGGGCGTTTATCATGAAAGCCGGAACCATGGTAGAATACGCCGTAAAACGAACAAAAGAACACCTCTTTCAATTCAATAAACTTTATAATGATATCCGGGCAAATGCTATTGATGAAAAATGGCTTTGTGAAATAGAACATAAAAATAATATATTCCCCGATATAAACTATTGCATTTACCAGTAATAGCAGCAATTATTTTTATTATCCCATACATTTTTAGAGAAGGAGACACGAACATGTCCTCTGAAATGATGAAGTGGCCTTATCTGCCAATGATGGACACATTCAAAAAAGAAATGAATAAACTTTTCGATACCTTTGGAGGTATCGGCGAAAATGTTTTCCGGGAATGGATGCCCCCTCTTGACATATCCGAGACAGGAGAAACCGTTGTTGTTAAGGCCGAAATACCCGGTGTTGACCCAAAGGAGATCCACATATCCGTTAAAAACGATGCGCTTACCATAAGAGGCGAAAAGAAAGGAGAGAAGGAAGAAAAGGGGAAAAACTATCATTTTATCGAAAGGAGATACGGAAGTTTTGTGAGAACTGTTTTACTACCTACCGCCGTTAAATATGAGCAGGCAAAGGCGGAATACAGAAATGGCATTCTGGAAATAACGTTGCCAAAGCAGGAAAAAGAAGAATCGAAAAAGATTCCGATAAAAGTGAATTAAATGCTGGACCACGGTTATTGCATAACTATCCCGGCTTTCAATAACTCTTTGGCATGATAAACCATGACAGGAGTATACGCTCAAACAAGACCCTTGTTTTTTTGCGCTTTCTGACAAAAGGAAATCTGTACGACGTTTTTTCAGATGCGCGAAAGGAGGAATGCCTAGTATGAAAATACCAAAAGATGTAGGCAAATTTGCCCGTGACAAAATACATGCAGAAAACGACCCGTATTTGCCCAAAAAAGGGTTCATTGATTACTCTATATGTAAAGATTGCAATGCGATTTATCACAATAAAAAATGGTTTCTGGACGCCAATCTTTATGAACAAAAAAAATCCCTGAAGGATATTAACTGGGTAGAATGCCCTGCATGTAAAAAAACAAAGGAAAACGTGCCCAGCGGTATTGTTACTTTGAAGGGAGAATTTTTGCAACAACACAAACAGGAAATTCTGAACCTCATTAAAAACGAGGATGACCGGTCGAAGAAGTTTAATCCGCTAAAAAGAATCATGAAGATTGATGAAAAAGGCGGGGAAATTGAAATCTTTACTACCTCAGCAAAACTCGCACAACGTATCGGCTCGATTCTGCACAAGGCTTACAATGGAGAAGTAGATTATAAAAAACATGAAAATGCAAAATTCATGCGTGTTGCATGGACGCGTTGATTGCATGGCAAGCGCTTTGTAATAATCCGGTAAAATAACTTTATACTGAGGGGCCGATAGCATGATTATTGTCAAAAATATTCTCTTCCCAACCGATTTTTCTCCATGCGCTAAACAAGCTTTACAATATGCCTTATCCCTTGCCACGCTCTTTAAGGCAAAACTGCATATCCTCTATGTTGTTCCAAGAATGAATGTCTCCATTAGCGCAGGCGGGGTAATGTATCCCATTTTAAAGGTATATGAAGATATGGAAGGAAAAGCAAAAAAGAAGATGCATCACTTAATCCCAAAAAGGTTTCTGGAACAAATAGAGGTAAATAATATCATTGTTCGTGGCACGCCATATGTGGAAATTATAAAAGTTGCCAAAAAACAGAACATCGATCTTATCACCATTGCAACACACGGGCGTACAGGGATTTCCCATGCCCTTATGGGCAGCACGGCTGAAAGAGTGGTGAGGAAGGCGCCATGTCCCGTTTTAACAATCAAGCACCCGGAACATGAATTTGTAATCCCCGCATAATGTATTTCAATTTCTTATTCTTTAAGTACCGCCGTTGCCTGAATCAGAGTGAGAGGTAAACAACCCCTCTTGCCCCCCTTTATTAATGGGGAATAAGGCACAATCGGCAGTCGGCAAATTGCAGATTGCAGACTGTAGACCGAGGCTTTTTATGGAAATAATAATAGAACAAACACGGGAAACGCCCGTCGGCAAATCTTCGGTAGAGATTGTGGAACGTAAGGGCATAGGACATCCTGACACACTTTGCGACGGCGCAGCAGAAGAGTTAAGCAAGGCCTTTTCAAAATACTATTTGGAGCATTTTGGAAGAATCCTGCACCATAATGTCGATAAATGTCTTCTGGTGGGCGGATGCGCTGAAGTCTCTTTCGGAGGCGGCAGGGTAACCGTTCCTATGAAATTAATTATGGCAGGCCGCGCCACTGAATATGCCGGAAATAGCAAAATACCACTGGAAGAAATTGCAAAAGAAACCATTTATGCGTGGCTAAGGAATCGCATGCGATTCCTGGAACCGGAGAAGAATGTTGTCATTGATATGCAGACAAGAACAGGAAGCGCAGATTTACGGGCAACCTATGATAGTACGCAGCTTTCGGCAAACGATACTTCGGTTGGCGTAGGGTTTTCACCAATGACGGAACTGGAATCCATTGTGTATTCCACCGAACAATTTCTCAATTCTGCAGAAACAAAACGCAATTACCCCATGGTCGGCGAAGATATTAAAATTATGGGGATCAGATTAAACGATCAAATAAATCTTACTATTGCCATTGCCTTTGTAGCCCGATTCATTTCATCAAAAGAAGAATACCTCAAAATCAAACGTCTTCTCGCAGAATACATCGATGCATTTATTAAAAAACATACCTCAAAAAGAATCACCAGTGTCATCAACGCCGCAGATGATGCAGAGAGGAATATTTACTACCTGACCGTTACAGGTACAAGCGCGGAGTGCGGAGACGACGGACAGGTAGGAAGGGGAAACAGGGTAAACGGCCTTATTACCCCCTATCGTCCTATGACGATGGAAGCGACTGCGGGGAAAAACCCTGTTACCCATACAGGAAAATTATACAATATAGCCGCGCATGAAATATCCAGGGAACTTACACAGAATGCGGATATTCACAATGCAGAATGCTATCTGGTGAGCCAGATAGGAAAACCTATTACCGAACCGCAAATTGTGCACATAAAAATACATTCCTCCATTACCAGAGAGTCCCTGGAAGACATATGCACAAATATTGCAAAGAAACATCTCCACCTGATACCGCAATTGTGGGAGAGTATTTTAGAACAACGTTTTACCCTCTTTTAAATCAGGCTGCTTTTGGCAGCGACTTTATTATGTTGTTAATGTTAATGTAGAGACGCATTGCATGCGTCTTTCTGTTGTGTCGGTAAGTTCTTTTGTGTCGACATTATTATCAATCATTTAAAACAGCACATATTTTCATGGCAATTCTATTTAGCAAGGAGAAATTTACTTAAATGGCTATAAAAATAAGCTTCAATTCCGGCAGGATAAAATTCCTCATACACCTTTCGGTTTTTATCAGTGCGTTATGTTTTGTAATGAATACAGACGCTGGAGAAAAAAAGACGGGAGAGATACATGGCACCGTAGTAGCAAAAAAGGCAAAATATAGAAAACATGCTATTGCTTATATAGAAAAGACATCTGAAACGTACGACACTCCCGTTGAACATGCCGTTATGGACCAAAAAAATATCACATTTATCCCCCATGTCCTTCCTTTATTAAAAGGTACAACGGTAGATTTCCTGAACAGCGACGATGTACGGCACAATATCTATTCTTCTGATGATGTTGCAGATAATATGAATCTTGGCTCATGGTTTAAGGGGGAAACACGATCTTTTACTTTTAACAAAACAGGAGTGGCAACAATGCGATGTAACGTGCATAGTGATATGTTGGCTTATATTGTAGTATTGCAGAATCCGTATTTTTCCAGGGTAGACGATGAAGGCTTTTTTACAATAAACAATGTGCCGGAAGGTAAATATACTTTAAAACTTTGGACGGCGCCAAAAAGAGTCTTGTGGGGAAAATATCCTGAAGCAAAAGATATATCAATTGAAGTAACTGCGGGGGGGATTACGAAGGTTGCCTTTACAATCGAATAACCGCACAATGAAATATACACCGATAATCTTTTAGGGAGCATTTCCGAATAATCCTCTGATTTTGTGAGCCAGTGGGGTGGGGTACGGGCAATTCCACCTCCTCTGGTTTTCCTTAAAAGACACCCTTTGCATTCAAATAGGGGCCATACTTTCTGTCTTCAGTAAGGATATGGTCAATAATCCAATCTTTAAACAAATCCAGCGCCTCCATATTCATCTCCATGTCTTCATTACTGATTTGCTTTTTTATTTTCATTATATCTTCTATCAGCCTCTGATGTTTCATTCGATGGGATTCATAATCATTATAGTAGTGTTCTCTTAATAAGTTTTCTTCCTCGGCAAAATGATATAAAACGAAATCAATTAAAAAACTTATTGATGCGTCTAAAATGGGAGTTTCTTTTTTTGAATCGATTGCTTCGCAAAGTTTATTTGCCTTTGCCAGCAGCTGTTTGTGGTGGTAATCGATTTTTTGTATATTGATGCAATACTCATTTCTCCAGTAGAAAATAGGTAGGCTGTTGAGGGTTGGGTCTAACAGATGTTTTCTTCTTTTTTTAAATGTTTCGAAAAGTTTCCATCGTATTACCGGGATATCCCTGAGTTCGTTGCCTGATATTTTACAAATCTCAACCGGTTCCGTTGCGCGAATCTTAAACAGGCTGGGCATACCGAAAAGCATGCCTTCTTCACCGAAGAAATCGCCTTCTTCCAGGGTTTCCAATACGTCCTTTCCGATATAGATTTGCAACTTTCCCATCTTAACAACATAAAGATCGGAGCAGTTTTTATCCAAAAAGATTTCTCCTTCGGGATAGTGGTGGAAACTCATTGCGCGCGTAAGCATAACCTGCCTTAGATATGATATGGAATAACCAAGAAGCCATGTCTTTTGCAGGAATTTTCTTTTTTCCTGTATTTTCTCAATCCTGCCATACAGTTCATTCTTCTTTACAAACCCGATATACAATGAGTGGGGCAGTCTTAATGCCTGCACAAAACTTGCCGCACGATACGTATCTGCCGAAGGGGCATTGTTCAGAGCTGACATTTCACCAATCAAAGCGCCCGCAGACAATATGCCCTGTCTTCCCGTGCCGGCTTGTATGTGTTCTACGTTTCCGGTTAAAATTAAAAAAATATCATCCGGGATGGTTCCTCCCTTTAGCATGATCGTTTCCGGATTAAACGAAATTACCGGGTTGTTTAACAGGATTCTTACCTGATAAAGAGGCACGGAGGGGAAGTACGATTTCAGATGTTGAAAGGCATATTGGCGGGCATACTCCTGATGGGTGGGAATTAATACGTCAACCATTCCAAAAGGGGCGCCTGAGCCGATTTCTTTCTGCTGACTGGTCAATTCCGAAGAGGTATGCGATAATATAATCTTTTCCGATGTATCCTCCCGGAAATCTTCTGCTTTCCCATGAATCAATCCGCCCCCGATATCAATTTTTTTTAAGGTGACTTCTTGTAAATATTCTTTTTCTACCCGGTCATAAAACTTTTTGGAAATCCCGGAGCCTGCGTTGTCCTCTGAAATCATGCCGTTTAACGCATCAAGGTCTACGGTATCAGCATAGTGTGCATAGGTTTTATAGCCATCTTCACATAAAGCGCGAAAAATGAATATGTTGTTTTCCACGGGGTGGGGGGAAATCATAGGGTATACCTCTAAGCCGTCAATATTATTCCAGACGTTAAACTCAAGATCGTTGACTTCAAAGTAATCGGAAAAATTTTTCTCTTCAATGGAAACCAACGCGGAGAGTTTTTTCGCGACAGAGACACGCACCAATGGAGTAGCAAAATACTTGACACGGTGATCCGCCCGCATTAATGTAGTAAGTCCGGCAAAATGGTCATCGTGGGCGTGGGTATGGAAGATGCCTTCAATCTCGTTAACATTAATTCCTAATGCTATAAGACTATTGGCAATATTCGGTTCTGCGTCAATCAGATATACTTTCCCCTGAAACATTATAATGCTTGACATAGCAGGGCGTTTGATATCCCATCCATCGCCCTGCCCGGAGTGAATTATCGCAAAATACTCCCTCTTTATGTTGTGAAACCCAAGTGAATAGGGGGCGCTGTAGTTTTCGTGGCGGGCAAGATTCAGGTCAACCGTAATAAACTCGCCTTGGTACTGCAATTCAAAGACATTCAGGCGTAAATGTCTGATAAACACGCCATTTCGAATTTCCGTAGGCTCGTTTTTCACTATTACGGCGTCGAGAAGATCTTTAGTTTTATGGATTTTTCCATAGGCAAATTTTAACTTTACATTCATTAATTCCTTTGCCTCGTCAGGAGACATACCGGCGTTTATTAATTCTTCTTCAGATACCAAACCGTAATTGCCTCTATATATATATTGCATTTGAGCCTCTACTTGGTCCTCTGACCCAATAAGCATTGGTTTGGCATTTGTATTATTGGGGTGATTGGGCAACATCATTCCCTGGCGGTAGAGCATCTGCATTACGGGAAATTCTGCAAGATTTGCAAATCTTCCATTTTGTACTAACAAGTCTGACAATAAAATAGCATTAGGCCCCGATTCATACTTATCTTCCCCTACTATTCTGTTTTGGATAAACCCCTGTTTTTTTAAATGTTTTACGGCATCCGCCGGGCAACCACACAAGATATAAACACCGGCTTCGGGTATTTCTACCCAAAAGACTCCATTCGTAATCTTGCATTTTCTTAATTTGGACATTTATAAAAACCTTCCTGCAAATACTAAAAATAGAACGTAAACTATTATAGCCAAACAAATACTGTTGCCGAAAGATGAGCAATAAAATTCACTGTAAGGGGTGACACGGACAAACTTGTTTGTCCGTGTCACCCCTTACAGTGAATGATAGAAGCACCATTTTGCGTGACTTTTCATAAACGCTAAAACTATACCATTGTACCCATGGCAAGTAAATTAATTTTAAATAATTCATAACAATTTAGTACCTTATCGGTAATTTCTTTGTATTTCTTGGCAAAATATTTAATTGTGAAATCCGAAATGCTCAATATACTAGAGAGGTTCACAATTTGTGATGTATCAACTTGATACAAGGCAATTATTCCATAAGGGGCGGCACTGACAAGCCTTGCTTGTCAGTGATATAATTAGTTAACAATAAAACTCTCTTTCATCAGCGATGAGCATTGCAGATAAATCATCAAAACTTCAAGATACGCCAACCGGCCAGACGCTACAGCAATTATTTGCGGAAGTGGTTTTCAATATTCCGTTAAACAAGCTGTTTCACTACAGCGTGCCTCCGGATTTAAGGGAACTCCTCACGCCTGGTATGCGTGTAAAAGCGCCTTTTGGCAATAAGGTAATTACAGGTTTTTGCGTAGGCCTTACCACCATACCTTCCGTATATAAGACCAAAGATCTCATGGGGATACTGGATGCGTTTCCTCTGGCGGACGAGACTATGCTCAGGATTACAAAATGGCTTTCTTCCTACTATTGCTGCGGATGGGGAGAGGCGATACATGCGGTGATACCGCCGGTCGTCAGGCGCGGCGCTAAGGAAAAGATTGACATTTTTGTTACCTGTGGCAAACCCCTTACCGCTTTTGAAAAAGAAACGATTTTGCAATCAAAAAAACGCGCGATAAAACAAGCGAAGGTGATGGAATTCCTTTTTAACCAGGCGCAAAATACAGAAATACGCGCAAAAGAGCTGATGAAGGCGACCGGCGGCACTATGTCAATGCTCAGGCAGTTGGAACGGGAAAACCTCCTGCAATTGGAAGAACGGCAGGCAGATGCCGTAAATGCCCAGAAGGGAGGTGCACCTGTACAACATTTAGCGCTTTCCGAAGAACAGCAGGCCGCCTTCACCTTAATCAAAGAGAAACTGGCGGAACCGTCTCAGGGAATCATCCTGCTTCATGGCATAACTGGAAGCGGGAAAACGGAACTATATCTTCAGACAATAGCCAAACTATTGGAACAGGGGAGAAAAGCCCTGTTTCTTGTCCCGGAGATATCGCTTACCTCTCAAAGTATTCAGAGGATAAAGGAAAGATTCAATAACGTGGCGGTATTGCACAGTCATTTACAAGGCGCCTTTCACCACGCACAGTGGAAAGATATAAAGGAGGGCAGGGTGGACGTTGTTGTCGGCGCCAGGTCATCTATTTTTGCTCCGCTGAAGGACGTGGGGTTGATCATTCTTGATGAAGAACACGAGAATACGTATAAACAGGAAAACAGCCCCAGGTATAATGCGCGTGATATAGCCATTCTCAGGGCAACCTACGAAAATGCAATGGTTATATTGGGCACCGCTACTCCGTCGCTGGAAAGCTATTATGAGGCGGAAAAGGGGAATTATACAAAGATAGTCCTTTCCAAAAGGATCGGAACCCTTCAACTTCCGCAGGTTGAAATCGTGGATATGCTTGAAGAAGTACGTAAGAAAAGGGGATACCATGTTGTATCACAACGGCTTGAATATTATATGAAACAGGCATTGTCCCGGAGGGAGCAGGTAATTTTATTTTTAAACCGCAGGGGTTTTACCCCTTACATTCATTGTAAGAGGTGCGGATTTGTATTAAAATGCCACCGGTGTGATATCCCCCTTACCTTTCACAAAAAGTTAAACATCGTACTGTGCCATTACTGTCATGCGGAGGCAATCCCCCCGGAATCATGTCCGGATTGTATGGCAAATTATATTAATTACCGTGGTTTTGGCACTGAAAAAATAGAAGAGGTGATTGCTAAAAAATTTCCCGGATATAACATTCTCCGGATGGACAGCGATTCCATGCGATCACACGGCTCCCATGAAAAGGCATTAAAGGCATTCGGAGAAGGAGAATTCCAGATATTACTCGGCACACAAATGATTGCAAAGGGTCTGGACTTCCCCAATGTTACCCTGGTTGGCGTAATTTCTGCGGATACCATGCTGAATCTTCCGGATTTTCGTGCAGGCGAAAGGACCTTCCAGTTAATATCTCAGGTTGCGGGACGTACGGGAAGAGGGCAAAAGGGGGGACGCGTGATAGTGCAGTCCTTTAATCCAAGACATTACAGCATTACCTACGCAGCAGCCCATGACTATGAAGGTTTTGCAAAAAAGGAATTGGAATATAGAAGGCCATTGAACTATCCCCCGTTTGGCAGGATGGCAAGGATTATCTTTCGGGGCGCATCGGAAAAAAACACAGAGGAAAAGGCATCGGTGATTGCCGGTAAACTGAAAGAAATCGCAAAAGAAAGCAATAATCAACTGCAAATACTGGGGCCGTCGCCCGCCCCGGTAATGAAAATTAATAATCTGTTCCGATGGCATCTTCTGCTAAAAGCAAAAGACCACCAGCGCATCCATGATGCATTGCTATGCGTTGCCGATACGTTGAAACCAACAAAAGGCGTCCAGTCGCTCGTTGATGTCGACCCCTATATGATGTTATAGCACCGGCATTTTTATTTTTTTGCATGCTTGTATGTCTGGCTTCTCAATGAACATTTAATCCGATATTCCTGACGATATGGTTGTTTTCCCTAAAATTTTACTTTAGGCACTTCCTTCTCTGCCTCTGATACTTCAAAATAACTTGCCTCTGTTACACCAACACGTGCGGCAAAGAATCTGCCAAAAAAACTTTTTATATAGGTGTTAAGTTCTTTTACTGAATCGTTATAGCGTTTACGCTCTACGGAAATCCGGTTTTCAGAACCTTCCAATGTATCCTGTAGCTTAAGAAATGATTCATTTGCCTTGAGATCCGGGTATGCTTCTCTGAATGCAAGCAGGCGGGAAAGAAAACCTTCGATCTGTGTTGCAGCCTTTGCCTTATCCGCAATTGTTCCTGCGCTAAAATATCCCCTGCGGGCCTCCGCAAGTTTTTCAAAAACTTCTCTTTCGTGCGATGCATAACCTTTTACGGTTTCTACCAGATTAGGAATGAGGTCATACCTTCGCTTAAGCTGTGTATCCACTTGTGACCATGAGTTCTTGACGTTTTCATTCAGTTTTACCACCTTATTGTATCCTTTGACATACCAGGAAACAGCAATGATTCCTACAAAAACCAAAACAGCAATGACAGGTAATATCTTTCTCATAACCGCCTTCCAATAATATATTGTAAAGTTAATTTAGTACTGTTTTAGGGACATAGAAGAATTTAATATGCCAGTAATTATCATTACTTTGCTCAGTTCTCAGTTCTCAGTCCTCAGTCCTCAGTCCTCAATCCTCAGTCCTCAATCTGCAATTTGCCGACTGCCTACAATCGGACTGCCGATTGCCGAGCACTACGGTATAATAGAAAAATCCAGGTCCCTTACCACCTGCCGGAGGCGCCGCCCCCGCCAAACGAACCGCCCATCCCGCCGCCAAAGCCTCCGAAACCACCGGAACCCCCCGATCCAAAACCCCTTGAACCGCCGGAACCGCCCCAATAATACGGTGAGAACATCATCCTCCGCCGAAGTATACCGCCGCCAAACAAGAAGGGTAATATGAAAAATATTAATAACAACGACGACAGTGGGCTCCTGCGCCTTTCTGCTGCCCTGCGTATTTTTGTCATGTCAGGCATGCCAGTTATTTTGACGCCTTTTTCTTCGGCAATTTTATCCACCATTACCAATGTGGCCAGAAAAATGCCTTCGCCAAACTGCTCCTTTTTAAAATTAGGAACAAAAAATGTCCTCCCGAGAGTACCACAAAAGCTGTCAGGCAATATACCCTCAAGACCGTATCCTATTTCAAATCTGTATGCCCGGTCATTTTTTGCCACGACGATAAGCGCCCCGTTATCTTTCCCTTCCTGTCCCAATTTCCACTTAGTAGCAAGGTTGATAGTATACATCTCAATAGGTATATTGTCGGTGGTATCCACCGTAAGAACCACCATTTGCGCACCCGTTTTTTGTTCCAGTTCCTGCAAATATCCGTTCAGCTTGTTTTCTATCCGGGCTTCGATGATATTTGCCTTGTCTTCCACATATCGTTTGGGCACGGGTAAATCTTGTCCGTACGAAACAGCGGAAAAGAAAAAAATAAGCAGAAAAAAACAGATATGTGTAGAGAGAGAATGTTTTTTATACATTTTCCACCTTAAATTCATCAATTTTCCCGGCAAGGGCATCAATTTCACAGTACAATTCTTCAAAAATTTCTTTCAGTTCCTCAGCGGAAGGATTCAAGTCCTTCGCCTTTATCGCAAGCAATTTGGTAAATGGGTCAATTTTGATATTACAGCAATCCCTTATTGCAGAGAGAATCGCACTCTTTT
This sequence comes from Candidatus Kuenenia sp., assembly GCF_027493735.1. Taxonomy (NCBI): domain Bacteria; kingdom Pseudomonadati; phylum Planctomycetota; class Candidatus Brocadiia; order Candidatus Brocadiales; family Candidatus Brocadiaceae; genus Candidatus Kuenenia; species Candidatus Kuenenia sp. Next base: position 170,272 of record NZ_JAOSKF010000018.1, on the reverse strand, counting down.
CTTTAGGGATTTTTTGACCGTACAAAAAGAGGATGCCGCAAAAAATAGGAAAGTAGCCGGAAATGGCGCCTTTGAACAAATCCCTTAGCACCGTCTTATTACCCATAGCCCTTATAAATCCCTGACAAATTTGCTGAAGTCTGCTTTTCAACTCGCGCTCGCATTGAAGCCTGATATCTTTTTTCTCAATCGTTATATTTTTCAGGATATCTTCTCCGTAAGCAAGCTGATTGTTGTTCTTCATATCTAAAAACTCTAATGGAAATTCGGCTAAAGACCTTTCGATATAATTTTTTGTCATTACAAGAGGCGCATGTAGCTTTTTTTTGCCATATTGCTTCCCCAAAGAAGCAATAAAGTCGAAAAAGGTGACCTTGATCTCCTTAACGACAATTAATGTGTTGATATCGGAATGTTTTACATCAAAATCTTTTGTTATGGCGCTGCCGGTGAGGTATATAGAAACGATATTTTCTTTGTGATGCGATAGAATATCGAGAAAGAACGATTCTACATTTTTTTTAATTTCAGCAGATAAATAGGAAAGATTAAGATTTTCCATTGACTCGTTCCTCCAAATATATGCACCATACGTTTTAAATTAACTAACTTTCCCGCTCTTCCAGTTTTTTCCGTAATGCGATATTTTCCTTTTTCGTAGTTTCCAGGTCAAATTGCAGATATTTTATGTTTAATCGCAATGTGTCAAGGGTTTCCTGTAACATCTTAAATGATTTCAGGAGATCTTCACATTTTTCTCCCATTTCACTATACATGGTTAACCCTTTTAATTCGGCCAGTTGTTTAATTTCTTCCAATAGTTTTAACAACCTGTTCTGAAAAACCTGATCATCCATGAAGTATGCCTCCGTCAGTAATTTTTTGTATTTTTTGGCAAAATATTTAATGGTAAAATCCGAAAACAACTTCTAATGACAAAATGCTTTGAAATTCTAAACAAATGCCTCTTTCTTATTTCGTGTTTCATATTTTGTTGTATGTTTTGGATTTGTTTTGAATTTTATGCTTTGTTATTCAAATTTGTTTCGTATTTCGTGCTTCGTGCTTGTCTGGTTTAACTTGCATGATAAGTCACAGGGTGTTCAATGTCAAGCCATAAGATGGTTAAGGGTAGAGAATGCTGTATTGACAATAAAATTTAAATTTGACAATGCCGTTTTTTGCCCATATACTTTTAAGCATTAATGTAAGGAAAAGGGTTTTTCGCTATTAAATTCTGAAATTTGACTCAATTTTGTTGTGGCAATTTTCTTTTAAGGAGTTATCGTTGGAGTGGGATGAATCAGCAACGCTGTTACTGGAGAAAGTGCCTCCATTTGTACATAAAAAAGTGCGTGACAGGGTGGAGTCGCTCGCCCGTGAGCAGGGAAAAAACCTGATTACCTCAGTTGAAGTTATTGCGGCCAGAGAAGCTTTTGCCTTCAACCAAAATCTCCCCCCTCAAACAGTAAACAAAGAAACCGAAACCGGCAAACTCTCCGTACTCAGGAAATATCAAAAATACTTTGACGCACAGGGCAACCCTGTCTTATATCAGGCAAAAGCCTGCAGAGGAGCGGAGGTTAACTGTCCATTTCTTATTAAAGATTCCGAAATTTTAGCGGATAAACTCCGCGAGAAGTTAAAGGAATTGCATTTCACTGACAGATTAATAGAAAAAATTGAGGGCAGAATATTGCCTCACCACACCATGAAACTTGCGGTAGCCGGCTGTCCCAACAGTTGCTCTATGCCGCAAATTAAAGATTTTGGAGTTCATGCGGTTGAACCAGTTTTTGTTGACGCCGAATGCGAATGCATTGAATGCATGAAATGCGTGGAAGCATGCCGCGAAGATGCCATAACGGTGAAGGATGCACAGGTAACCATTGATAAGGAAAAATGTGTAGAATGCGGTATTTGCGCAAAGGTGTGTCCTGTTGGCACGATAAAGGCATCGGAAGTCAAATTCCGTGTAATGATTGGCGGAAAACTCGGTCGCCATCCCAGGTTTGCCCTGGAGCTGTTCCCGAATACAGATGAATCTACGGTGCTAAAGGCATTGGAAGTGTGTGCAGAAATGATTATTTCAAATAAGGAAGAACACCGGTTTAGAGTACTGGTGGAACAAAAGGGAATAGAGGAGATAAAAAACAAGATATGATATTGTGCGATACCGACAGAAAGATTCTTCATCGATTGCAGTCAAATTTGCCGCTGGTATCAAGGCCCTTTGAGGCATTGAGCAAAGAGCTGGGCATTGATGAAGACACGATTATTGAACGAATTAAATACATGATTGACAATAAATTTGTCAGACGCCTCGCCCCAATAATAAACACCCAGGCAATGGGAAGGGAAGCAACGCTAGCGGCAATAAATGTTCCTGAGGAACGGATTGAAGAAGTAAGTGAAATTATCAATGGATATACCGGCGTATCTCATAATTATCTCCGCAACGGAAAAAACAAAGATATACCATACAATATGTGGTTTACCATGTCCGCCAAAGATGACGAAGAATTGCGCAGCAATCTAAAGGAAATAGAGTATCGTACAGGGCTGGTTGTAAGAAGTCTGCCTACAACAAAGAAATTCAAGATAGGGGTTAAATTTAAAATTTATTAATAATTATGGAAGATAAAAAAGAAGATATAGACCTTAAACTCATAAAATATACCCAGGAAGGCCTGCCGGTTACGAAGACGCCATATAAGGATATTGGCATTGCCATAGGGATATCAGAAGAAGAGGTAATCCAACGGCTGAAAAATCTTTTGGAAACTGGAAAGATCCGAAGGCTTGCGGCGTCAATTGCCCATCGCAAGATAGGCATCAATGCAAATGCCATGTGCGTGTGGAAGGTTTCTGACGAACGGGTGGATGAGGTAGGTAAGATTATGGCAAAATTCGAAGAGGTAACCCACTGTTATGAACGCCCTACGTATTCAGATTGGGAATATAATGTTTTCACTATGATACATGGGTATACCGATGAAGAATGTGAAGCCGTAATCGCGGCGATAAAGAAACAGACAGGGTTAAACGATTGTGTTATTTTGTATAGCGAGAAAGAGTTTAAAAAAGTAGGGGTGCGGATATAGCAAATTCCAGCTAAGCTGGCATAGCCAGAACCAAACAATTGCGAGATAAAAAATCCGAAATCCGAAACAAATTCGAATCACAAAGCATAAAATTCAAAACAAATACAAAACATCCCCGTCTGCATGCGATCACTCACTCACTCACTCACTCACTCACATGCAGGCAACAACATGAAACGCGTTTAGAATTTTAAATCATTTTGTAATTAGCATTTGTTTCGGATTTCGCCATTAAATATTTTGACGAAAAATGCAAATAAATTACTGCTAATATGCTAAATACCCGCCGTGTGCTGTTGTTCCTCGCCCTTTATTTATTCTATTATCCCGTCCTGTATGCGGAACTGAGAATTAAGGCGCGGACGGGAAATGAGTTTTCCCGTGTAGGTAATGGTATCTCCCTGTGAAATATTCATAACTTTCTGATACATCTTCCAATGAAAAACTACAACAACATCTGCCTTTTCTTCGTCACCTTGATGGCTGATTCCAACACGGTTCCAATCTACACGCCCTGCTCCTTTATGCACAACCGTGCCATTCCATCGAATGTACCTGCCATTGTATTCTTTCCATTGCGCCTTTTTTTCAGCACCTGAGAGGGCGCTTTCTTTACCAAATAATTTGTTTAATTCCCCGAAGGAGACATCTATATATTTTTTTTGAGTCAGGCCGTTCTCCATTTCAGTTGGTGGTGTAACGGAGATTTTTGTTTTTCCATCATGGCCGGAATTTTTTTGGGTGAGACTTTCGCCATCTTTTGTTAATGAAGAGGGGAGGGAAATGGGAAGGATGTTTGCTTCCTCCTGTTCTTTCCGGACAATGAAATTTGCCGCATTATCTCCTTCCGTAAATAATGTGTAAAACGTGTTTTTATAGCTAAGTGCTTTCTCTTTATTGTAGTGGAAGGAAACATAATCGTGAATGTTTCTGTTCCGGTATGCCATCCAATTGTAAACGCCTGTAATCAATATCCTGTCGTCAAGTATAACAAAATCCTGGTGTATGCTGTTGCCGTGGTTTTTGTTTGGCGATTTTATCACGCGAACATCAAATCCCTTTTGTATTAATGCCGTTGCCAACAGGCCTTTTGAGATGTCCTTCCCGTGCATGATGACAGCGACTCTTATACGAACACCCCTTGTTTTTGCGTTTACTAAAGATTCTTCAATGTCCAATGAGGCAAAATCATAGATACATATATCCACGCTGTGTTGTGTATAGTGCAGCGCATCTTTTACCCTGTCTCTGATGGTGTTACCTGTAATTTGAGTTGAATGTTCGGCATAGATAAATCCGGGCACACACCATTGTACAAAGATTGATATTATGAATAACCGTAGTGCGTTCATTTGTTTTGTATGTGATTTAAAAATGCTTTTGGCAAATTATCCAGAATATCCGTAGCGGTCATAGATATTTCACCCACTGCCTGTTTTGCATAATCTCCAGCAGTACCGTGTAAATACACTCCCAGTTGCGCCGCTTCAAAAGGCGGAAAGTTTTGTCCGAGCAACGCGGCTATCATGCCGGTTAATATATCTCCAGAACCGGCGGTAGCCATTCCCGGATTACCGGTGGTATTGACATAATATTTTTCGTTATTCATAACAATAGTGTTGTTGCCTTTTAAAACCAGCGTCACCTTGTCTCTTGAGTTTATGAATTTTTCGGCAATTTCTTTGCGTTTTGATTGTATTTCTTTGGTGGTATATACCTTTAAAAGGCGTGCCATCTCTTGGGGATGCGGGGTAAGTATAACGTGCTGTTTTATTTTATCCAGGGTTGCCGTATCTTCGGCAAGGGCATTAATACCGTCAGCGTCCAGTACGATAGGTCGTTCAATATTTTGCAGCAGCCACAGCACGAGCCTTTTTGTTTCCACACACTGCGATAACCCTGGTCCAATGGCAACTACATCAAAACGTTGTGAAAAGTCAAGGATATCCTGCCTTCCCATATCTGAAAGGGTTTTCAAATGGGTTTCAGGCAGCGGATGAGTCATAACGCAGGTTAACTTCGTCGCGACAATTCCATGCAGGCTTTCAGGTATCCCCAGAGTTACAAGACCTGCGCCGGAGCGTAATGCCGCTTCGCTGCACAGGCATGCCGCCCCCGTCATACCATAAGAACCGGCAATGACTAGCACCCGGCCAAAGTCCCCTTTGTGACTGTCAGGTTTTCTGGGAGGTATTTTTAGTATACTGTTAATCTGTTGCATCATATATTTCTGCAGTCATCAATCTGCAATCTGCCGACTGCTACGCGGTATAATAGAAAATTCCAAGTCCTTAATATCATTACTCTTTCCTTTTGCTGTTAATCAGCGAGGCGACACATGCAGCGCCAAAACCATTATCAATATTTACCACTGCAACACCGGAGGCACAACTGTTCAACATTGATAAAAGAGGGGCGATGCCATTGAAACTTGCTCCATAGCCAATACTTGTGGGAACACCAATGACAGGGCAATCTACAAGCCCTCCCACTACGCTTGCAAGGGCGCCTTCCATTCCTGCAACGACAATGATAACGTTGGCCTTTAGCAACTCTCCGTGGTTTTTCATTAGCCGGTGAATGCCCGCAACGCCGACGTCATATAACGTTTCCACTCTATTGCCCATAAATTCTGCAGTAATTCTTGCTTCTTCCGCCACCGGAATATCAGAGGTGCCGGCGGAAACGACCATGATGAGTCCTTCGTTTGTATTTTCATGCGTTTTGCGCAGGGTAATTGTCTTTGCCTGTTCATGGTACACAGCTTCAGGGAATTTTTCGGAGACAGCGTAATAAACCTCTGCACTTGCCCTCGTTGCCAGCATGTCTTGTCCGCTTTCGACAATATGCTCTACAATCTTTACCACCTGTTCAGGCGTTTTCCCCATGCAAAAGATTACTTCAGGATAACCACAACGAATTTTCCGGTGAATGTCTATCTTCGCAAAGCCAATGTCCTTGTAAGGAAGTTCTCTTATTTTATCAAGAACATCGTTTAAGGGTATTTTATCTTTTTTATAATTTTCCAGTAATTGCTGTATGTTGTCAATGTCCATATAAATATTCTCTTATCCCTTTGTTTAAGCTAGCCATTCCGGCATAAGTAGTGTCTGAACGAAAACTATCTTTTTTATGCAAGATTCTTTCTCTGAGCAAATTTAAATTTTTTTAAATTGCCCCTTTTTCAACTTTTTCTTCTACGCTTTAATCTATGATACGGTTGTTTTATTCATTTCCCTCGTTTTTACCATCTTTTCATGTTCTCCGGACATACTATCCCTCATGGATTTTTATTCGAGAGTGTTTTTACGCTGCCTTACGTACTGTTTCTTTTTCTTCCCGGACTTTCTTCTGCAATATACTCCCCATCGTGTGCAAATTTGCCGCCAGCACTCCTAATGCGCAGTATCTTTTAAATCCTTCTATCCCTTTGTCTAAGCATCTGTCCAGCCCATGATGTTCTAACCGGTTAATATCTGACTCCACCGCTGAGTGCTTGTGCCTGAGTTTTTTAAATGTACTCTCCGATTCTTCTTCTGTCTCCGCCTTATTCCTTTTTCCTTTCTTCGGTATGATCACTTTCGGTATATAAAGACTTATCAGTTCCTTGTATTCCTTCTTGTAAAAACCCTTGTCTGCACTTATACTTTCTATCTCTTCTTCACCAAACAAATTTAATAGCTTGTCTGCTAACGGCAGAATTAACGCCACATCTGCTTCTTTTTCCACTACTTGGTGATATCCGATAAACCCCCATTGGTCACTTGCTATCACCAGATTGTGGCCTAATTCCACCCTCTTATTCGCCTTCCCTTTACTCAACCATTCTGTGTGTGGTTCAAACAGTGAATATACCTTTTCCCCTACCGGTATTTGCTCTTCCTTGATAATTCTCCTCTCTACCAAATCTCTGTGCTTCTCCAGCATCTGATAAAAATATTCCATCGACTCCAATGCCTCTTTCTGCATTTCTTCCGCACCCGTTGTTAATATTTTTTCGTACACCGCTATTATGCTCGCACCTATCTTCTCACTTAATCTCTTTGCTAATCCAAGATACTCTTTTACTTGCTTCTTAACCGCCTCCTCTTTCTTGTTTCCACCACCACTTGCCGCTTTCGAACTACTCCTCATCAGACTCTTTAGCTCTTTCCTCCAATTCTTTACCTTTCTCCATCCTTTCCCGTTCAATACCCCTCCCTCTATAAATGCCTCTATCCCATCAAGGCACTTCCTACCCGCATCCCACAGCAAATTCATGTCCGTAGGAAAATGTACGTTTGTCTCCACCACATACGTATCCGTCTTTATGCGGAGCTTCTCCTCCCGTCCGTTCTTTGCCAGCCTCTGGCCTGCCTTTACCACCACATCATTAATCTTCCCCAACGTCTCCTCATCGAGCAATCTTACGTTATCCTTGATGCTTTGCAGCGAATACTTCTTACCCCTCCCAAATACGGTATCTACTCCCATTATCTGACGAATCAGACTATGGTGATTCACCATATCTTCCAACCTGTCATAATCCGCATCTAATCCCAATCTCACCACTCCTATTACCATTATCTGCCATAACTCCATACCATTACGCCCTGTCTCTTTCTTCCCACCCTTTACCTTTGCTTCCAATACCCTGAATACTTCCTCTCGTAATTCCTCTGTAACAAATATGTATTGTAATGCCCTCAAAATCGGCGCTAACTCATCCCTGCTCTTTTCGGGAATTTCTACCTCTGATATTGGTGTGCTTCCAAGTCTCCTTTGCGGCTCGAATCTTTTTCTCATGGCGTGGCAGTTCTCCTTTTGATGACTCTGTTTTTCTGATGTTTTGGGCGAATGTTTGTCTCTTTTCACCCCTTGGTACCCTCGCTTCCCTTATTCTACGCCCTAAGTTTAACATCTACTCACTATACTTTCAACCCTTCATGCAGATACTTTCAACCTCCTTTACCACGTATTTCAAGGCTTACAGCGTTTTCGTTCAGACACTAAGTATGAAAGCAATTGCCAGAAGGTTCAATGAATTTCATAAATCTTTTTGTCTGTTAAATAAATGTATGAATAAAAACCAGGACTCACGAAGGATTGGCTTCCATGCGCAGGTCTGAAATATTGCCTTCTGAATATTTCCAATAAGCTAGTCCCGCCACCATAGCGGCGTTGTCAGTACAAAGTTCTCTGGAAGGACAATACACGGGTAAACGTATTTCGCGCGATATTTCCTGGAATTTTTCCCTCAACCGTGAATTTGCCGCAACCCCTCCGCCAATTAATATGCTCCGGGCGTGATGTATTTTTGATGCAGCCACTGTTTTATGAACAAGCACATCAATAACTGCTTCCTGAAAACTTGCGGATATGTCGGCAATATCCATGGTGTTTTTTAATGATGTTTGTGACCGATTTTGGTCCTGTCCCTTAACATGATATAATACAGCAGTTTTCAGTCCGCTAAAACTAAAATCGAGGGAATCTTTCCCCAGATATGCCCTTGGGAATGGTATCGCTTTGCGGTTGCCTTGTTTTGCCAATTGGTCAATTACAGACCCCCCGGGATACCCAAGACCCAAAATTTTAGCCACTTTATCAAACGCCTCTCCTGCGGCGTCGTCAATGGTTTCCCCCAATACGACATGTTGCGTTTCCCTTTCCGACAAAAACAATGTGGTATGTCCCCCTGAAACAACAAGACTTACCGCAGGGTAGGGAATTGCATCATGCTCCAGATTGTTTGCGTATATGTGGGCATGCAGATGATGAACGGCAATGAGGGGAATGTTGAACGCCATGCTTAACGTCTTTGCCGCAGTGACGCCAATTAACAGCGAGCCAATTAATCCCGGAGAATTTACCACGGCAATGGCATCGATATCGGTACATTTTACCTCTGCTTCCGTAATGGCACAGTGAATAATTCCGATAATGGATTCAAGATGCGCACGGCATGCAATTTCAGGTACTACGCCACCGAACGGACGGTGAAGTTTGTCCTGGGAGAAAATTACATTCGATACGATTTCCCTGCCATTTCTCACTATTGCAACAGACGTCTCGTCACACGAGGTTTCGATTCCAAGAATAAGCATTTTACAAAAAAAGGGTAACAGTTCAGATTTTTGAAAAAGTCAGGAAACATAAAAAAACAATGCAGCCCCCGCCAGTGATGATTTGTTTGTAGCCCAATAAAATTCAATGCTGTTATGACATTGTGTTCTGCTGCAAACAGGTTGCTCCTTCAGAGCTTATAGCCTGGCAAGGTTGGGTTGAGGCAAGAAACCCGATCTAATTTAATGTAACACTTTAGTTTTTTGAAAAATGTACTACCTATAAGCTCCGTAGGAGCAGCCTGTTTGTAGCAAAATAGGATATTATAACAGAGATTAGCTCTGTTACGAGCGACCTGTCTTTTGTAAATCCATATAAACAGGTCTACCTGAATACGGACAGGCCGCTCCTACGGAGCTATTTACCTTATTGAATTTTATTGCGCTACAACGGATGTTCACCCCAAGTCAAAAAACAAAAGTGCCGTAAAAGCCTTATATTTATTGGCTTTTACGCCGAACAGCAAGCTTTTTTCTAGTGACTACCCGTATGTTCCGGCTTGGCAATACTTCTGGCAACTTTATCTGTAATGCCTCTAATAATTCATGTGATTGTTGCCGCGGACACGGGATCTTCTGGCAACTAGCTTTTTGGCCTTTGATTGTTACTTCCATCGAACAAATGGTCGTCAATTGTGCGAGACCTTCCTCTACCGTCAAGTCAAAATTCTTCCACGCTCTGCGCAGCCTTCGAATTATCATGTACGCAAGCATTACCACAAACACATGTCCCCGTGTACTATCCTCCTTTCTTACATACACCGGACGAACCTCCAAATTCACCGTCTTACAGTCCCGAAACGCCTTCTCCACTTCCGTTAAATCCTTGTATCGTTCATGTACCAGATTGGTATCCGCCTCGTTCTCCTCAAGATCAGTCTTGATTGCGTAACAACCATCAAGGTATGATGCCTCCTTTAATGCTTCCTCATCTCTCTCTATCTTTAGCGTCCTATCCTCTTCTTTTATCTGCACCCACCCATCAAGTTTCAATCTCGTTAGCCTTTCCCTTGTTGTTTCCAGGGCCTTCGATACTGACGACTTAGGATGTTCCTTCAGATAACTGTTCTTCTTCACGATGTATTTCTCTATACTCTGTAATTTTGATACACGGGTCTTTGACATCTCTTCCGCCCTTACCGGATTGCGCCTCAGAATATATCGAACCTCATCATCCTTTATCTCGCAGAGCTTTTCTTCGAACAATCCTAATTGCAGTATCCCTTTATTTATCAACGACTCTATCTGCGGCTTGGTTATCGCCGTTATGTAATGAAACCCTTCCGGTAAACTTTCGATTTGCACCGTCTTGATCATCCCACGATCTCCTACAATCGTTACATCTTTGCATCCAAACCGCTCTAATACCTTCTTTACCTGAGATTCAAAGGTCTTCGGATCCTGGGTGTTGCCCCTAAATACTTCTGTTGATACCGGCTCCCCGGATTCATCACAAAGCATACCGATCACTATCTGTTTTTTCCTCTTTTTGCCGTCACGATTATACCCGTACTCACCAAAATGATTCGACTTCCCCTCTAAATAACTGCTCGTCACGTCATACAAAAACAACTTCGGCTTATTGCCTCCTCGTCTTAACTCAAACAGCTTTCGCTCTATCTTTGCCTGATTCTCTGACAACCATGACAAATTATCGTACAGATTGTTCTCGTCAAACCCACGCTTCATATCCAGGACGTCACCCGCAGCATGTATCTGCGCCAGCCTTACTGCAGACAGTCTTGACCCCTGGCCTATTACCCTTGCCATTACTTGCCAAAGCGCCAGCTTTCCTTCAAAGTCCTTTCCCAATGCCTCTTCTATCCCTAATTCCTTTGCCACTTGGTACACGCTCCACGCTGCTCCCACAGACAAACCCTCATGGAGTTTCACCGATTCTGACAATGCGCCCAATGCACAGAGATCGTCTTTATGTGCGAGTGCAAGTCTTATCGCTTCAATCTCCAGGGGAGTGCAATTCGACAGATTCGCAATGGTGCGTTTCTTGACCTTCCCATCCTCACGGTACGATTCCCGCAGAAGGGTAGATCGATAGATTTTTTTACCGGATTTTGACTTGTTCTCTACAATATGCATGTCCACCATTGTACAGATAACAACCATTATCCGTCAAGTATATTGTCGGATAATAACAATATATTAGTGACTACATATTTATTAAAAATACAGCCTTAACAAACTATGTATTAAGCACTTATGCGTTTTGGCAGGGGTGAACATCCGTTACAAACAGACCGCCCCTAACAGGGCTACATGGTATTTTTTCTATCCCGGGAATTTTTCAAAAAACTAAAGTGTTACAATTTAATGGGAAGTATGCTGAAATAACTGTTCTTTTAATTCTGATGCATTCTTCAGGAGTTCCTCTTTGTGTTCTTCCACAGGTCTTTCTTCCACCGGTTCCAGTTTATAAAGGAAATAATGTGCATCTTCAATTTTTATAGGGAGAATGAGTTCTGCGAAAAAATCCAGAGGTACATATTGATAATAGGGTGTTTTGATTTTTTCATAGACAGTGAGCCGTTTTGCCAGCAACCTGCCGTCTATGTCTGTTTTTTCCAGGGAAAATTTTCTGGTTCCGTAATAGGTGAATTTTGTGGTCACCGGAGTTTGCCCGATAGGTTCGTCGTCCAGATAAACCGTTGCTCCGGGAGGTTCTGAATCAATGGTGATCGTACGAAGTACACAGCCGCACAAAATTGAGCTGGCGGCTATGCAGGGCGCAATTGATTGAAAGATTATTTTGAAAAATTTCATATATTTTAAGTGGTTGTTAAGATGCCGGTGAAAGATCGACTATCTCCGCATGGAATGTTTTAAGATTTAATAAAGCTACGGTACTTTTGCCGCTGACCCAGCCACAGCATTCTCCAGGGTTTATGTATAATGGTTTCCCTCTGGAAATTTCCGGCGTATGCGTATGGGCGCTTATAATGATGTCAATATTTTCAATATTCACACTGCCGGTTAACATTTCAGGCATATGTGACACAAGGATTGTTTTTCCGTCTATGGTAATAGTATATGGCGGAATGTGGATATCGTTGCAGACGCCAAGCAAGCCCTTTTGTTCGCCATCATTATTGCCAAACACCCCAATAAACCGGGCTTTCACATGCATCAATTCTTTCAGGGAAAATGGGGCGACAAAATCGCCTGCATGAATGATATATTCTAAATCCTGTGTATTAAAAAAACGAACAGCTTTTTTGATTGCTGGAATATTATCATGCGTATCTGCAATAATTCCGATTTTCATACAGATAAGGAGGGAATGTTCATTCTGAAGAAACGCAGCATAATGGTGTTTTTCTTAATGCCAGGGTTTCTGAGGAATGTTTTTCTTTTTAGAAAAATGCCGTAACCAAAAAGGCTTTAACTGCAAAGTACACAAAGAAAATCTTACAAATAAAAAAGGGTTTTGCCTGGCAATACTACCTGTTGCGCCAAAGAACAGGGCAATCGCCTGCTAACAAGCCACACGTAAGGTAATACAGGAATTAACAGGGCATATAGTATATGGCGGAGAGGCCGGGATTCGAACCCGGGGTAGGGCTTTAGACCCTACAACGGTTTAGCAAACCGTCGCTTTCAGCCGCTCAGCCACCTCTCCGGTAATAGTTTTATGTATTGGAATTATTTAATAAAATAATAAACCGCTGGTTTCTTACTTGTTATCAGGAATAACGCCAGCGGTTGATATAAAAACTTCCATCAGTAAAGTTAAAACTGAAAAATGGCGGAGGGAGTAGGATTCGAACCCACGGAAGGCTTACACCTCCTGCAGTTTTCAAGACTGCCGCCATAGTCCACTCGGCCATCCCTCCGTTTTAAAAACAGTCTTCTGTTTTGCAGACTTCTTCCAATACCTTGCTTGCAACAAAGATAGGTGTATTTTTCTGCATAGCCAGCGCTACTGCATCGCTAGGCCTTGAATCAATTTCAATGATATTTCCGTCTTGTCGCAATACAATTTTTGCATAAAAAGTATTATTTCTCAGATCGCTGATGACCACCCGCTCTACGTCTGCATTAAGACTTTCTATAATTCTTGTAATTAAATCATGCGTCAAAGGGCGTGGGGTACTGATTCCCTTTACTGCGCGGTCAATTGCCCATGCTTCATTAAGGCCAATTATGATGGGAAAGCTTCTTTTCCCTTCCAGTTCTTTTAACACAATGACCTGATGATCACTTGTTTCAGTGATTACAATTTTTGAAAGTGATACGGGAATCATTGGCCACATCCTCAAGATAAACTTCTGTTTAACCGTAAATTACTGCAATACGGCAAACCGCAATAGGCATTTCAAAAATTGTAGCACATCGACCCCTTTTGTCAAATAATTTTTAATTACAAGGAGTTTCAGGTAATAAAAGTGGGCAGGTAGGGTAAAATAAGCTGCAATCGGTAGTCGGCAAACTGCAGGCTGAGGATTGAGGATTGTATTTGGGCGTTAAATGAAACGTTATTGACAGCCTTCCGACTGGCTGATATACTGGCAAACCTTTATTGTATTACCCGGTAAAAGTTTTTTTATTTGTAAGTTTTTCTTTATATTCTTTGTGGTTAAACCTTTTTTAGTTGCGGCTTTGCTGCGATATGAATAATGGATATTAAAAGCGAGAAATTGTATGATTGAACATATTGTCCTTGGGATAATCCAGGGTTTAACGGAATTCCTGCCGGTAAGCAGCTCCGGTCATCTGGTTATCTTAAAAGATTATTTGCAGGTGAAAGAAACCAACGGCGTCCTTTTGGAGGTGGTGCTGCACCTGGGCACATTGCTTTCTATCTTTGCTGTTTTCTGGAAGGATATTCTGGAAATCTTTCGCGGGACAATTATTTCCACGCTAAAACTATGTTCCGGATGTCGTCCAAAGGAAATTTGGGCGGAGGACCAATACACACGGTTATTTATGTTAATTCTTATTGGAACTATACCTACCGGGATCATTGCGCTGTTATTTGAAGATATGTTTGAGTCATTATTTAATGAACCACTTCTTGCTGCGGTTGCAATTCTTATCACAGGCCTCATTCTGTGGTTGACAAAATTCATTGGAGTAAAAAACCCTGGCGGAAAGCCGTTAAATGTGTTACGCGCTTTGGTTATAGGCGCTGTACAAGGGATTGCAATTATTCCGGGCATTTCCCGTTCCGGCCTGACAATCTCGGCGGCTTCCTACATGGGAGTTAGCCGTGAATCAGCGGTTCGGTACTCATTTCTTCTCAGTATACCTGCGATTGTTGGCGCGGTGATTCTTCAGGCACGAAAGATAGATGTTATGCATGATAAAAACCTTATCCCTCTGGCTGCCGGCGCCGGCGCGGCCTTTATCGTAGGATATCTTGCCTTGCAATTCCTTATAAAAATTGTACAAAGAGGCAGATTGTATATGTTTGCATATTATTGCTGGGGTTTTGGGTTTGCAGCGACAATCTCTTTTTTCCTGAAATCTTTTTATCAATGAAGAGTTTGTATTTTTCCCGTTCGAAACGTCTTGCAAATAGTTTTGTATTTATCTTGCCCTTACTTATTCTCTATGAAGCGGGGATTGCATTTTACGGCTCAGCATTAAAAAACACCGCAGATACCATCACAAAAACACCATTAACACTATTCGGCAAAAGCGGGTCGCTGGTATTCAATCTACTGGTAATAGTGTTTCTTCTGGTAGCGGTATTTTATATTGAAAAAGAACATAATCTTAATGTATTTCTGTACTTCCCGATGTTCATTGAAAGTGTTGTTTATGCCCTGTTTATTGGTTATGTGGCTGGTTTTGTAGTATATAAGGTGTTATTTCCGTATTTGCTTGCTATGCCCTTTCATTGGGAGACAGGAGGAGGAATACTCCTTTCAGTAGGCGCCGGCGTTTATGAAGAAATAGTTTTCAGACTGTTGCTTGTTTCTGCTTTCTATTTATTCATAACAAAAGTACTAAAGGCAAGCAAACCGCTTAGCGCCGTAGTGAGTATTATTTTCAGCGCGCTGATATTTACGATTATGCATTATATCGGAGGTTTGAGCGGCGCGTTTACCTATACAAGTTTCATGTTTAGAATGCTATCCGGTATAATATTGGCATGTATTTTTATGTTTAGAGGGCTTGGTATTGCCGTTTATACTCACGCAATATATAATGTACTTGCGGTGTTAAAATTGTTTCAGGGATAAGGAATTGTGTGTGGAAAATATTGTCGTTGGAATTACTGGCGCAAGTGGTGTTGTGTATGCACAACGGCTTTTGCAGGTGTTAAGTAAAAATGATATTTCACTCCATATATCAATTTCCGACGCCGCATTTAAGGTGATACACCATGAATTGGGCATTGATTTGCCTTGTGAAAAACCAAATTATGATGCGTTATTAGGGCGCTCCGCGAATAATATAACGTATTACAATAACTCGAATATCAGCGCAACGATTGCCGGCAGTCAATTTCCTGTAAAAGCAATGGTTATTGTTCCGTGCAGTATGAATACACTATGTTCTATCGCATGTGGGATTGCGAGCAACCTCATTCAGCGTGTTGCAAACGTAACGATAAAAGAACGAAGAAAGCTGATAATGGTACCCCGTGAAACGCCTTTATCGTCGATTCATTTGGAGTCGATGCTGAAACTGTCTTCAGCAGGAACGTGTATTTTGCCGGCAATGCCGGGTTTCTATCACAATCCGGGGACAATAGCCGATCAGGTGGATTTTGTAGTTGCAAAAATACTGGATATGCTGGAGATAAAACATTCGCTCATACCAATATGGCAAGGCGAAAATGATGATACGAAATGAAACAGGTAATTTTGGTAGTTTTTTTGATATCTGATGTATGAATATTAGTAAATTTCAGAAGCTTATTGAAGAAATGTATCTGGAGAAAGATTCGAAGCGGGGTTTGGCAAAGACCTTTATGTGGTTTACCGAAGAGGTTGGAGAGCTTTCGCGTGCGTTGAGAGATAACAATAAAGAAGAATTGGAAAAGGAGTTTGCCGATGTGCTTGCATGGCTTTTTTCCCTGGCAAGCATATCAGGAGTTAAAATGGAAGAGGCAATTGCTAAATATACTACCGGTTGCCCTGTGTGTGGAAAAATTCCCTGTATGTGTGAAGAAATAAGGTAGGGTTAAATGTCAGAAATAAATAATACCGTTTTGCCAAATGGAATAACCGGACCGTTTGTCTATATTAAAAATAAAAGGGGCGCCGGTTTTTGGGTAGCCACCGGCCTTGCGACATTCTTCTTTTTATGTACTCTTTTTTCGTTTCTGCTGTTGATTGGGTCGCTTATGATGGGCAAATCGATTATTGCAGGCGGTGCTATGGACAAAAAATATGTCACAGAAGAGATAGTTGAAGGAAGTGGTGAGAATAAGATTGCTGTTATTTCTGTGAAGGGGATTTTGACAAATGAGACTACTGGAAATCTTTTTATAGAAAAACCGAGTATTGTTGAAATCGTAAAGGAACAACTGGAACATGCGGCAAACGATGTTCAGGTCAAAGCGGTTTTGCTTGAAATAGAAAGCCCGGGCGGGGGCATCACGGCAAGTGATATTATGTATCATCAAATTATAAAGTTTAAGAAGAATACGCAGAAAAAAATAGTGGTATATATGGAAGATATTGCCGCTTCGGGGGGATATTATATTGCCTCTGCGGCAGATTTTATCGTTGCTCACCCTACGACCATTACAGGAAGCATTGGCGTAATTATGCCGTTAATAAATATTTCGGAATTTATTAACCGTCATGGTGTTGTCGATAATTCAATTGCATCAGGGGATATGAAGGAAATCGGGTCTCCTCTGAAACAGATGACGGAGGAAGAAACCGAAATACTCCAAAATATTATCAACGAAATGTACATGCAGTTTGTTGAAGTTGTTTCCATCGGGAGAAATCTGGACGTAGAGGAGGTAAAAAAGATTGCCGACGGCAGAATTTATACAGGGAAACAGGCCCTTGAAGCCGGTTTGGTTGACAAGATCGGTTATTTGGAAGATGCGATTGGTATGGCAAAAAAGGCATCAGGTATTGATGAAGCAACCATAGTAAGATACAAAAGACTATATGGGTTTGCAGAATTGTTTGGCCTGCTATGCACGAAACTTTCACAAAAAAACACAATTACATTAGATATTTCCCGCTTTCCGGAGCAGAGCCAGAGCATCACAAAACCAATGTACCTCTGGAATGGTAGTTCGAGGGGTAATTGATTTTCAAACAACACAAAGCCCCTTATACTCAGGAAGCTCCTGGCAAGGCCTTTGGCCGCAACCAAATATCGAAATACGAATCAAATTCAAAATGTTTTGAGCATTCAAACTCACGGCGGGTTAAGGTTACAAACCTGAACCGGCACCGGATTTTCAAAAAACTAAAATATTACCTTTTATGAAAACTGAGAAAAATAAATCATGACGCTAAAATTTTACAATTCAATTACAAAGAAAAAGGAAGTATTCAAACCATTGGTTGAGGGGCACGTCAATATGTATGTTTGCGGTCCTACGGTTTATGATCATCCTCATATTGGACACGCAAAGAGTTACGTGAGCTATGACGTCATAGTCAGGTATCTGAGATATCTTGGATATAAGGTGTGCTACGTGCAAAATATAACGGATGTGGGACACCTTACCGACAACGCAGACGCCGGTGACGACAAAATCCTGGCGCGCGCTCAAAGGGAACGTATAGAGCCTGCAGTGCTTGTGGAAATATATACGCGCAGTTATTTTGAAGATATGGATGCGCTGAACAATCTAAGGCCGGATATTTCTCCAAGGGCTACAGCGCATATACCCGAACAAATAGAACTTATAGAAAAGTTGATCAGTAAGGGGTATGCGTATGTGTCCAATGGTTCCGTTTATTTTGAAGTAAGCAAATACAGGGAATACGGAAAACTCTCGGGACGAAAGCAGGAAGATCTGGAGGCGGGCGCAAGGATAGAAATTAACCTGGAGAAAAGGAATCCCAATGATTTTGCGCTTTGGAAAAAGGCGGAGCCTGCGCATATTATGAGATGGAAAAGCCCGTGGGGAGAAGGATTCCCAGGATGGCATCTTGAATGTTCCGCAATGTCAATGAAATATCTTGGCGAATCGTTAGACATTCATGGCGGAGGCATTGAGAATATGTTCCCTCATCATGAATGCGAAATCGCGCAGAGCGAGGCGGCAAACGATATGACCTTTGTTCGTTATTGGATTCATAATAATATGGTTACCGTAAACGGGCAAAAAATGGGAAAATCCTTGGGAAATTTTGTAACCCTCAAGGATGCGTTTAAAAAATACCATCCGTTAACGATACGATTCTTTATTCTCTCAACCCACTACCGCAGTCCGCTCGATTTTAGCAATGAGGCGCTGGACGCTGCGGATAAAGGTTTGAAACGTTTGTTTAATACGATAAAGAGGGTGCGGCGGCAAATAGATGAAGCTGCGAATGGAGAAACGACTGTTCTTGTTTATGAAAAACTGGAAGAGCATAAAAAGGCTTTTCTTAACGCCATGGATGAGGATATTAATACATCAGGCGCTATTGCAGCCCTTTTTGATTTGTCTAAAGAGGTGAATGCATTACTGGATTCCGGCGAAGAAGTGAGTAAAAAATGCATGGAAGATATAAATTCACTCTATCAGGAACTTGGGGATGGCATACTCGGCATTGTTCCTGTGCGCAAAGAAGTGAAGGCTGATATTGAGGATGATTTCAGTGAAGGCGATAAAAGCGTACTGAAAGAAGTAATGGGAGTTCTTATCGATACCCGAAACCAACTCCGGAAGGAGAAACTATTTCAATTGTCAGATTTTATCAGAAACAAACTCACGGAAATAGGAATAACACTTGAAGATACACAGGACGTCACTCTGTGGAAAAAAAGATGAAAAAATGAAATTTCAATGGAGCGATGATTTATCTGCTGGCGTTCTCAAAAGACAGATAATGAAACTTGTTGACATTGGACGGGCGCTCTCCGGAGAGAGGAATCTGGATAAACTGCTTGAGATGATTGTTGATGAAGCCTGCAGATTTACGAATGCCGATGCAGGCACTCTTTATACTAAGGAAGGTGAATATCTGAAATTTAAGATACTGCAAAATGTTTCTATGAATATCAGGATGGGGGGATGCTCAGGCAAAGAAATAACATTTCCTCCGGTTGAATTGAAGGAGTCTAATGTTTCAGCTTATGCAGCAATTAAAGATGTTAGTGTTAATATTCCTGATGTTTATGACTCTGAATTATTTGACTTTACCGGGCCTAAAAAATTTGACGCCACTACCAAGTATCGGACAAAATCCATGCTTGTCGTCCCCATGAAGAATCATGAGAATGACGTTATTGGCGTTCTTCAGCTTATTAACGCGCAGGAGAGGCGAACGGGAGAAGTGATTCCTTTTTCCGCTGATTTTGAAAATCTTGTACATTCGCTTGCCTCACAGGCTGCAGTTGCATTTACGAATGCAAAGTTGATTAAAGATATGGAAGAATTGTTTAGCGCGTTTGTAAAAGTAATGGCTACTGCGATTGACGAAAAATCACCCGTTACCGGCGGACATATCCAGCGTGTTGCTGAGTTAACCATGATGATGGCGAAAGCAATGAACGCACAAAAAGAAGGACCTTTTGCGCATGTTTATTTTAATGAAGATCAGATGTGCGAATTGCGAACTGCCGCCTGGATGCATGATATTGGAAAAGTCACTACTCCGGTAAATGTCGTTGAAAAAGGAAACAAACTTGAGGCGATTTTTGACCGGATTCATTATGTGGAATTGCGTTTTGATTATTTAATCCAACAGACAGAAAAAGTGTATTTTCAGAAAAAGGCAGAGCTGCTGGAAAAGCACGCTGAAAAAAATGAGATTGAGAATTTGGATGAAGAAATGCTCAAAGAGGTCTGCACATTGAAGGAAATGAAAGAATTTGTGCTCCAATGTAACAGGCCGGGAGAGTTTCTGGAAAATGAAAAAACAGAACGATTGAAAAACATAAGCCAATTAACCTACATAGACGCAAACGGGCATGAGCAAAATTATTTGAGTGAAGATGAATTGAAAAACCTTTCCATCCGTAAAGGAAGTATAACGGAAGAGGAACGGAAAATTATGCAGAATCACGCGGCTATGACGTTGAAGATGCTTAAGCAGATCCCTTTTACAAAAAAACTTAAGAACGTGCCCTGCTTTGCCGGGACGCACCATGAGTATATTAATGGGAAAGGATACCCACTTGGGATGAAAGGTGATAATATACCGATTGAAGGCCGCCTTATTGCCGTTGCAGATATTACAGAAGCCCTTACGGCAGCTGACCGTTCATACAAAAAAGCCATGCCACTGGAAAAGGTATATGAAATACTGGCGTCTATGGCAAAAAATGAAGAGCTGGACAAAAATCTGGTGGAGTTTCTGATAAAAGAGAAAATTTACGAACGTTATTTGGAAGAAAAGAAGAAAAAAGAGAAAAAAGAAAATGACGTGCCGCCCGGTGGGGTTTAAATCGTAATGCGTAAGACGCATCCCCCTTGCCCCCAGTGGGAGGGAGATTATCGTAAATCGTAGATCGTAAATTCCCCTGAAGCCGTTTTTTTGGGGAGGCATTAGTGAATGTATGGCAAAATTAAAATTGGATTTACACGATATTTGTAAAAATGGTTCTTTGATTGAAAAAGAATTGAACCGGGCAATAAATGAAGCGGTTGAGAAAAGGATTGCGCTTGTGGAAATTATTCCAGGAAAAGGAAGCGGGCAGTTGAAGAAGGCCGTCCTGAGATTCCTCAACCGTCCTGAAGTAAAAAAATTGTATCATCGAATTGACAAAGACCGTGATAATTTTGGAAGGCTTTTTGTACGGTTTAAACATTGAGTGATGGTCTGTATTTTTTGTAACGCTACTGCGATTATTGACAATACTCTTTGTATCCGGCCATATAGTCAATGACTTTCTTTTTTGCCTCTGTGCGTAAATCCTGTTTTAAGTCTTCATTCATTAAAACCTTTTCTACACTCTTCCATACTTCACACAAATCCATGCTGAGAAATAATTGCGATTTAACAAGGGCAAAAATCATTGAAACGGTGAAGCTGTTGTTTAGTGTTTTATATGCTTCTTCCAGTATTGGCAAGGCGTCTTCCGGATGGGAAAAATTATCCATTGCCATGAGATAACCAAGGCAGAATATTTCATCCGCATTTAGGAAGTCTGTATCCAATTGAACAAATGGCACATGGTATCGCAACGCCAGGTAGTACATATAAAATTCAGCATTGTTGTTCCCTTCAAATTTCCATGACAGGGCGTTTATTACGGCGGCTTTTTCGTCTATGGGATTCTCTGGAGAGGAAAGAAATTCCGCTATTTCAAACCCCAGCACACTTTGTAAATGTGCACGTTGAACCATTTTCACATCCATGTAAGCTTCATAAAATTCAGTGGACGTAATAGGTGAATCTGCCGAAGCAATTTTGTGGGACAAAAAAAGCGTATTTATGATAAGGACGAATACAACTATTTTTTTCATATCAAATCATTCTCATTTTTAAAGTGGAGGGAAATAGTTTTACGTAACTATGTATTTTTTTATTTAATATCTTGTTTTAAGATTGTATGCAATAAACATCTCTTCTCTTCTATCGGAGCAACAGCAATAAATAATATACTACATGATAAATCCGGATATTACTAATGGAATTAACAGGAATGCTGATTTAACAGGTGAAAAGTTTGCAGAGGGGTTTTAATGCGCATCATCATCCCTAAGCTGGACAAGATACGAAAGGGAAACCACAGATTACACAGATTAAAAAAATCGTAGGAAAACACAGAGAGCGTGTTCCTATAATGGCAAATGACTATTAAAATTAAATCTGGAAATGAGTAATATCCATTTGCATGTAATGGCGTAAAAAGCAAAAATGTATTGGATATACGGGAAGTTGCATGTATTGTAACACTTTAATCTTTTGAAAAAGGTATTACCGATAAGCGCCGTAGGAGCAACCTGTTTGTTGCAGGAAATGATATTGATCAGTTATTTCGGATAAAATAATATGCGAAACTATCTCATTACCATACTGTTGCTTTGTTGCAGTAATGTTTTTATGACATTTGCATGGTATGGACATCTTAAAAATTTGTCTCATAAAACGTGGATTATTGCAGCCCTTGTGAGCTGGGGCATTGCCTTGTTTGAATATCTGCTTCAAGTGCCCGCAAACCGTATTGGGCATCAGGTGATGAGTCTTGGGCAACTGAAAATACTTCAGGAGGTAATCACTCTTATGGTGTTTGTGCCATTTTCCGTAATTTACATGAAAGAAAAGATACATTTTGATTATTTATGGGCTGGCATATGTTTATTCGGGGCAGTCTATTTTATTTTTCGCCCTAAACTTCTTCCATAGCAGTTTCCGTCAAGGCGGTGAGCGCCTCTACGTATCTTAAGGCAGTAAATATATTATTAAACAAAAAAGAGGAGTATTTTATGGCTGATTTTCATCAGGAAGGAACGATTACCACGTTACATGATATATACAGGGTCTTTGATCCAAATGAGTATTTAAAAAGTTTGGAGGAAAAGCTTGAGGATTATGCACGCCAGGTAAGCATTTGTCTTTTGCTGCCCTGCCTTTACAGTGAACTTGAAAATACGGAAGTCATGGAACGTATTGTTGGCGAAATTAAAAAAGTCCGCTATTTGCGTAATGTTGTTATTGCCCTGGGAGGCGCTCCGGATGAAGAGAAGTTCCGGGATGCAAAAAAATACTTTGGAAGGCTTCGTACAACAAAACGCGATGTTAAAATTGTTTGGGTTGAAGGGCCACGCATTCAGAATGTATTTCAGCGCATCCGGGAACGTGAGATTCAGACAGGTATTCAGGGAAAAGGCCAATCAGTGTGGATTGCCCTTGGTTATATACTTTCAAGGGGCAATGTGGACGTCATAGCACTTCATGATTGCGACATTGTAACCTATGACCGCATATTTTTAGGGAGGCTTATTGAGCCTGCCGCAAATCCGAATAACGAGTATGAGTTTTGTAAAGGGTATTATGCCCGTGTTTCACTTACGGACAGATCAATCAAAGGCAGGGTGACAAGACTGTTTGTAGTTCCTTTTGTCGATTCAATGATGAGAATTATGAATACGCATGGACATAAAGAACTAGAGCGTTTTTTCGGATATCATCGTATATTCAAATATCCGCTGGCCGGAGAGTTCAGCCTAAGCGCCCGACTTGCAAGGGGTATTAATATTGCTTATGATTGGGGTCTTGAGGTGGCTACGCTATCCGAGGTGTACCACAATACAATGAACAGAAAAATCGCACAGGTGGATCTCTCCAAGAACTATGAGCATAAACATCAAGATCTTTCTGCTGACGATTCAAGCAAGGGATTACACAGAATGGCAGTGGATATTGCCACCTTCTTTCTCCATTATATGCGTTCTCACGGAGTGCCACTGGACGATGCCTTCGTTGATATGATGCTTCATACCTATTACGATAATGCCCTGAAATTTATTAAGTATTATAGCGATGACGCAGAAATGAACAATCTGATTTTAAATCGTCATGAGGAGGAACTTGCCGTGCGACATTTTCGTGGCGTTTTATGGACGGCATGGGAGCAAAGCAGAGGGCCTAGAGAGGCAACCCTTATTCCTTCATGGAACAGGGTTACGTATAGCCTTCCTGATATATATACGAATCTCTATGAAGCTGTAGAAAAGGATAATGAATAGTATGGTTTGATAAGGTGCGATTTGAGATTTAAATCGTGAATGAGGTATATTATAGAAACAGGGATAATGCTATGTATGCAAAAACACCGATTGTGTCCTTTGTAGGAAAATCGAACAGCGGGAAAACAACGCTTATTGTAAAGGTCATTAAAGAATTAAAATTAAGGGGGCTTAGGGTTGCTACCATAAAACATACCCATCATAATGTTGATATGGATACGAAAGGCAAAGATAGCTGGAAACATTCACAGGCGGGAGCAGATGCCGTCATCATTGTCTCTGAAAACAAGATGGGTCTTTTTCGGACGACGCAAAAAAGGGTTCTATTAAAGGAAATGGTGGAAACCTATCTCAGGGATTTCGATATAATAATACTTGAAGGATATAAGACAGAACCCATTCCCAAAATAGAAGTCTTTAGGACAGAGAACGGCGATCAGATGGTGTGCCGGGATGATGAACATTTAATTGCTGTAATAGGTGATAAAGACCCAATAATGAATGTACCTTATTTGCATATTGATGCGGATGTTCGAAAGATTGTGGATTTTATTATGTCATATCTGAAAATAAATGTATCTGTATAAAACCCTGCAACAGCCTGCATAAATTACCCACGGCAGGTTCAGAAAGAGCGGAAGGACAAAATCAATATGAACAAAAGTAAAACAATCTGGTTTCTTATTGTGATAATAGCGGTTATTTGTTTCACATCGCAAAAAAGGGGAACGGCTGAAATGCCCGGCATAAATGAAAAAATAAATGCGCAGAGATTATGGGAGTATATGACAAAAGAAAATCCCTACAAATGCTATCCGGCATGGCCAGGTAAAGAGGGCATTTATGAGAGCACTATGCCTCCCGGTGATATTCTGCGGCTGTATATAAACGACCTTGCCCTGGATACCGTTGTCAACAAAAAGAGAATATTTCCCAACGGCTCTCTCCTGATAAAAGAAATCTATACAGAAGAAAATAAG
Organism: Candidatus Kuenenia sp.; assembly: GCF_027493735.1. NCBI lineage: Bacteria > Pseudomonadati > Planctomycetota > Candidatus Brocadiia > Candidatus Brocadiales > Candidatus Brocadiaceae > Candidatus Kuenenia > Candidatus Kuenenia sp. Next base: position 145,296 of record NZ_JAOSKF010000018.1, on the reverse strand, counting down.
TTGTCTTTGCTTACCGTGATGTATAAAGAGAAGGGATTTAATCCGCAAGGAAATGATTGGTACTGGGTAAAATACGGCCACGATGGGGAAGTTAAATTGGAAGGAAGGGTCGGGCTATGTATAGAATGCCATGTGGGCGTTGCAGATAATGACTATGTATTCACGGGAAGTATAAAGAAATAAAAAGCGTGAATGGTAACGTTAATATTAATCAAACCAATGAAATAAGGCATTCTCGATCTTTGAACAAAACTCGTTGGTTAGTAAGAATTAGAATTAAACCACACAGTGTAACTATTCAGCGTAAGCGATACACGGCTCGTTCCCAAACTCCAGTTTGGGAATGCATTTGTTCAAGAAACTCCGGTTTCTCGCCCGTTTGCTGATAGATAGGGAATAAAATCACAGGGTTAAGACAGTTTGTAATTTGTCAAGTTTTTAAAGGATATCGCGTATATCCTTCAGGCCTATTGGTTCGTGGCTCGCAAATGGTTCTCCGTAGTCAACGTGAATAAGGCCTCCATAATAACCGTTCCTTTCCTTAATCATCGTGCTGATGTATTTCCACCTGGCAGCATCGTACACAAACTGTGATTGATACACGCGCATACTATCGAGTTTTCGTACAAATTCATTGCTTATATCTAAAATAAACGATGGATTGATAGTTACATTTAAGTGATAGCAGAAATAATAAAAGATGTGTGATGGATAGAATGGTTCTCCCGGAATTTCTGACTTGCTGAGCTTTGCATAAAAACGGGATGCCTCTCCGATTTTAGATGCTTGAACGTGGTCAGGATGGGCGTCAACCCAGTAAGGCAAAAATACAATCTCCGGGCGTATTTTACGGATTACCCCGGCGACTTCTTTGCGAACTTCTATGCCGTCCATAAGATAACGGTTGGGGAATTTTAATACCGTTCTGCTCTTTATTCCCAGCAGATTTGAAGAACGCTCCCACTCTTCTTTCCGTGTTTCAATGCTACCATATGGGGTGGGCTCACCGTTTGTCAGATCAACAATGTGAACGTCGTAACCAAGCGAAACAAATTTAAGAATACTTCCGCCCATACCTATTTCCACATCATCAGGATGTGGTCCAATGGCAAGAATCGTAGACATATTATGGCCCTTTAAAAATTATCGGTAGAGAAACAGATTCAGAGATAACAATAGTACCTTAAAAGTTATTTATTTACAGTATTTGGCAAAATATTTAATGGTGAAATCCGAAATGCTAAATACGAAACCCGAAACAAATTCCAAAATCTTCCCCTTATCCCCCTCCAAGGGGAGAATGTTCCCCGCTTGCGGGGGTGCAAGGGGTGGTTGTCCCCCTTTGGAGTGGGGTCGGGGAGGATTTTGGAATTTGTTTCGTATTTCACGCTTCGTATTTTTTATCTCGTGTTTGTTTGGTTCAGGCTATGCCAGCATAGGGTACGACAATTTTCGGAAAATATTGCCACTTATGTAAAGTCATAACCACCACTTGATTCCATGCCTTGAAAAATAGGGCAGGGAATGGCTATTATTCCGTTTCAAATTTTCCTTCTTTATGGGTGTATTTCGGGTTGTCAAGTTCTGCTGATCTGAGAATAAATTCGGTGTCTGAAATTTTAGTGTACCAATGCCCGGTTACCCTTGCAGTATTTGTCAGGATAATAAAGAAACCGACCAACATCGCTGCATACAGCCAATAGTTAATCTTTTTCCTTTTTCCTGCAAGTTTCATATCCAATGCGCCGTTTACCGGGCAAACATTGACACAATCGTAACATGCAAGACATTCATGGGTGAGAACGTGGTCCTTCTTTTCAACGACAATATATGACGGGCATGCCTTCGTGCATTTTCCGCAATCAATACATTTTTCTTTGTCCCTGGTTATTGTAAAAGGGCTTATGTATGCAAGGATGCCGAGAATGGCGCCATACGGACAAAAAAATCTGCACCAAAAATTCTTGCTTACTACCGATAGCATCAAAAAAACAAGCACCACAACAAGGCCAATACCTGACAGATTAACAAAAAACTTTAACATCTTTATATCGGCGACCCGCATAAAAGGCGCACGTTCGTATAAAACTTCCAGTTGCTCAACAGGTATTTTTATAACAACCATCTGTAGGAAAAAGGCGAGGATTGAATATTTCCATGCCCTTGCAATGCAGTCATTTACTTTATCAGACCAATATTTTCGCGGAACGGCGAAAGGCAGGATCATTGCAACAATAAAGGCAGGGATCAGTTCCCTGAAGAAAGGGGATTTGAAAAACTCCATAGTGATGACTTCCAGGAGCATTAAAATGATAATGGGGGTAAAAACCAGACTCAGCCCTGCCGTAAAACGGGTAGGGATATTACGTATTAAGGAACTGACCCGCCTGGGGAGTTTGTTCAAAAATAAATCGCCAAGTTTCCACTCCCATTCAGAAATAGTGCCAACGGGACACATCCAACTGCAAAAACCCCTTCTAAAAAAAACGGCCATCAACAACAATGTTCCAAAAATAACAAACCCTGCAGGGTGGATGTCATTAATTTTGCCTGTTCCGAAAAAGTACTTTGTCCCCATAAGAGCGCTTATCGGCAGGAATGATTCAACTCCTGGCGGCCTTGGCAGATAAAATCCTTTCCCGCCCGCCTCACAATATGCAACAAAGGTATAAAATTGCCAGCCAATGACAATAACTAAAATTAAAAATGCTATCTGAACAGACCAGCGCAGCTTTTGAGAAGTGAATTTTTTGCGCTTTCGCTGCCCCCTTTTTGTAGTGTCAAAACAAATATCTGCACTCTTCGTTACTTTTATAGTTTCGGTTGTTGAATACCATTGTTTCACCTCTTCCAAACAGCAAGCCTCCCTTAATTGTGATCTTTTAATATAAAAATGCCTCATCCGCAGAATCTGTGGGTAAGTATTGGTTCCGGCAAATTACCAAGAGTATGATACAAGGCTGTTTGCAGGCATTCCAGAGATTTATAACCATAAGCCTTTCTCATAGTCAGTTTCGCCTTAAGGTTAAACCCCTCAACCGTACCGGAAGAAAGTCTGCCATCAGCCTTGAACCAGTTGAGAATGAGCTGCTTGTGATTGCGCAACATCTTTGCCACTTTTTTCATAGGTTCCAGGTTGGTTTTTAGGGTTCTCGTAATCCAGTTCTCGAGAAACCTGTCTGCATACGCCGGATACTTATACTCCCAAAAACGCTGAAAATCTTCACGCATTAAATATGCCTTTATTGAACTCAGGTTGATCTTAACTATCTGGCTTAACCGTACCGTTTGCTTTTCTGTCAAGTTCTCAGGCCTTTTCAACAGTAACCAACGGCTCTTTTCCAAAACATTGTCTGTGCCTTCATCCTTGAGCTTTTTGACCTCTTCCCTCCGTATCTGGTCTATGGCTTCATTGAATTTCTTCATGATGTGGAAACGGTCAAGAATATTAAGCGCCTGGGAAGCCTTCTTCGCTATCACCTTCAGGTACGGCGACCACATATCGCTGCAAACGAATTTGATTCTCAGACAACGTTCTCTACCTAACTCCATGAAAAACTTCAGCAGGGTCTTTGCCTTCCGCTCAGGGCCACTCCATAAAAGCCTTTTGGCATGCGAATCAAGCTGATATACAAGGGTTAAATACTTGTGGCCACTCCAGACTTGTATCTCGTCTATTCCTATTTCCGTTATATTCTCCAAGTCCCTGTGGGCAAGGCCGTAGGCAACTACAAACTGCACTGCCCTATACACACTGTCCCAACTGGACTTGAATATCTCGGCTGTCTCTTTCCAACTCAGGCGTTTAGCCCATCGAGACAGGAATACCTTGTATGTGGTGGTCATCTGCTCCTTACCTTCTGACCAGGGAATTCGCTCTACATGGATTCCGTCCACTGGACAGGCGGCGCGTCGCGGGGAATATCGGAAAAATACTTGAAACCCCCATAATGGCGGATACTCGTATAACCGGGACGGCTGTGTATCATACCCAGACGCTCTCTTCCCACATACTGAACATTCAGGCTTGGCATTTACCCTCGGCTTTATATCTGCTACTAATGCCTTTCTACCATTTATGACCTCGAAACTGACTGCTTTGTAAACAAATGACTTGAAATTCTCTACCGTATTTAATAATGTCTTTATCTGCATTGCCTCTCCTTTTGGGTTAAGATGCTTTCTTGATAAAAAACATCTTACTCCCTTTGGGATGGCAATGCACCTTTTCTCTTACTAATCCTTACTTATTACCCACAGATTCTGCGGACGAGCCATAAAAATAAAGTAGGGTCGAAGTATTTGCCCGTTTGGGTATGAACGCATTTATGACAATTTACAGCGAATGCTTCGCCCCCACACTATGCTGCAAACAGCGCTATTATTAGAATTTTTCAAAAGACTAAAGTGTTATAAAATTATGATAATCGAAATCAACCTTTATCTGCAAGTATTTTGATTTTGCATACTGCAGTAAGGAGGTTAACAAATCTTCAGCAGGGACATTCCCAGCGCCGGGTCAAATTCACGTACTGCATCTATTCCACAGAGTTCTAAAATAACAACTTCAAGCACAAGGAATGTTTCAGTTTTTTCCCTGAGACAACCAACTTTTACCGCATCACCCTTTCCGAATGCGCCATGCAAATGAACCTTTGGTTCCTCTCCCTGATAAAATACTGTGCCAAAACCCACTACTTCATGGCTTTCTCCAAGTTCTCTCCACATGGGCACCGGCGGGAGTGTATCGCTTTCAGCACCGACGACAAATTTACCTTCACGCATACCACCAACTAAATAAAGGACTGCTGCCAGGATTTTCTCCTTTTTTATTATGTGAATCACATTTTTCAACACATCTTCACCGTCCTCAAATTTGGCGACAACAACTTTTCCTATATTGCCAACACGGTATTTCATACAAACATTTTCCTCCCTACATTAAAAAATGCGTCAAGTTTTGCCAAATTACAAAAAGCAATGATAAAAATGTAAATTAATCTAATCCCTTTTTTTTTATATTTGCATTTATCCTGTTCATTCCTGTTTCTGTTTTGTGCTATAAATTTTTCACCGCGTTTTCTATCCTTCGGAGCGCTTCGGACAAAACAAAACGGGGACATGCAATATTCATCCTCATAAAACCCTCTCCGCCCTGCCCGAACAGATATCCCTCATCAAGGCCTACCTTCGCTTCTTTTGCCATGAAATCCCTGAGATACACCGGGTCGAACCCTAATTCCCTGCAATCAAGCCAGATCAGGTACGTGCCTTCCGGTTGTATTACCTTTATTTTTGGTATCTTTTTCTCAAAGTAATCAAACAGGAACTCATAATTTTTGTGTAAATATACAAGAAACTGCCCCAGCCACTCATCGCCATACCTGTATGCTGCTTCCATGGCAACAAACCCGAACACATTAACACCCGGCAGAATTCCCTTTCTCGCCTCCTGAAATTGTTTGCGTAATCCGGCATTGGGAATGATGACAACGGAGGCTTCAAGCCCTGCAAGGTTAAACGTCTTACTGGGGGAGATACACGTTATGGAATTTTGTTCAAATTCTTCTGATAATGCAGCAAATGGCGTATGGGTAATATCGGGGAAAAGCAGCTCGCCGTGTACTTCGTCCGAAACTATTATTGCGTTATGCCGGATGACTATTTCTCCCGTTCTGATTAATTCCTCTTTAGTCCATACCCTTCCGACAGGATTATGCGGACTGCACAGGAGCATCAATCTTATGCGATGCGGGATTGGTGGCCTTCCGTGCCTGATGGCAAAACAGGCGTCAAGTCCTTCAAGATCCATTCCATACCGTCCGTTCTGTAAAACAAGCTTGTTATTTACCACATGGCAGCCATTGTTCTTAATTACATTCCAGAAAGGATGATACACGGGGTCTTGGAGAATGACTTCATCTCCAGGATGAGTGTATGCCTTTACTGCAGCATATAATGCAGGCACAATGCCCGGAGTAAAAACAATCCATTCCGGATTCACCTTCCATCCGCAGCGTTTTTGCATTCTGTAGATAACCGCATCCACTACTGATGCAGGACGGGGAAGTGAATATCCATAGATCTTGTGGTCAGCCCTTTTTTTTATGGCGTCGGTAATAGGTTTTGCTATGGGGATATCCATATCCGCAACCCACATGGGAATAACCTCCGGGCTGCCAAAAAGCGACAAAGCCCCGTCCCATTTCGCACAATCAGTATTCTTCCGCGATATAGAATGGTCAAAATCGTATTTCATCATATTTAACGCAGAAGCATTGAGTCAAAATACTTTCAAAAAATAAAAAGGAACTACAAAAAATGTAACACTTGAGTTTTTTGAAAAATTCCAATAGTAACATTGTTTGCCGCACGATGTAGGAGCGAAGCATTTGCCCGTTTGGGCATGAATGCATGTATGCCAGTCATGGCAAATACTTCGCCACTACAGATATTACTTCTTCTTTGACGCCCTTTTCGCAGCTATTATCTGTCGGGCAAGGTCATCGGCAACTTCAGAGGTAGGCCTCCCCTCTTGCTGTGCTGTTTCGAAAATCCGTAAAGTTGCATCGTACAATCCTGATAGTCGCTTCATTACCTGGTTTGCATCATATTGACCAAAAATATCGCCCGAGGCATTGAGCATACCACCCGCATTAATCACATAGTCTGGTGCATAGAGTATGCCTCTGTCGCAGAGCATTTTACCATGACGCACTTCTGCCAGTTGATTGTTGGCGGCGCCGGCTACAATGCTTGCTTTTAGTTGTGGGATAGTATCATCGTTCAGTATGCCTCCCCTGGCACACGGGGAAAAAATATCAACATCCTGTGAGTAGATTTCTTCCGGAGCAACTACCTTTGCCCCAACGTTTTCGGATACATGAGCCGCAGCTTCCGGATTCACATCGGTAATGATGAGTTTCGCACCGGCTTCGCGCAGATTTTTACAAAGGTGCCGGCCTACATTGCCGACTCCCTGCACGGATACGGTAAGCCCATGAAGGCTGTCACGGCCAAGTTTATGTTTTACCGCCGCCCTCATGCCATGAAAACAACCAAGGGAGGTAAAGGGGGAAGGGTCGCCTGTTGTTGCTAAACCAAAGGCATAATCACACTCCCTGGCTAACAGCTCAACATCCTTTATGCCAATGCCGATGTCTTCTGCCGTGTAGTACTGTCCGCCTAACCGTTGTACAAATCCGGCAAAGGACGCGAGGAGTTTATCATTCTTCTCCTTGAACGGGTCGCCAATGATAACTGCCTTTCCTCCGCCAAGGGGCAAATCGGCGAGTGCGTTCTTGTAAGTCATTGCACGGGAAAGACGAAGCGCATCCAATAATGCCTCTTCCACAGAGGCATATGGCCACATTCTGCATCCTCCGGCAGCAGGCCCTAAAGTGGTGTCATGGATAGCAATAATAGCAAACAGACCAGACTCTCTGTCGTGACAAAATAAAACTTGCTCATGATTATCATATTCACTATTATCAAATACCGGCATATAAATAGTTCTCCTCTCTTAGTACCCTGGCAGTAATTTCTTTTGCATTTTTTGGCAAAATATTATAATGATGAAATACGAAACACAAAATACGAAATTTCAAAATATGGGTCACATAGGGCTTATAATACTTATATTTTTGAACATTTGAAATTTCGTATTTTTTACTTCGTGCTCGTTTGGTTTTTGTCCATGTTTTAATGCGATAAAACTAAGTAAGAATGCCAAATGTGTTCGATATAAGTCAAGGCAAATATTATTGTGTGGATCATATTGGCGGATTGATAAAACGGTAGAAACGTTATACCCTGAACGGTATAATTATACCTTGCATTTTAGCGTTTGAATTGGTGTATATTTTTCAATTAATTAAAAAGACAAAAGGCAGTTATGAGTCAAAAGTTACCGCAGAATTTCTCTGACATTTATGGACAACTTAATTCGATTGAGCAGTCTTTGTTACAGATTCTAGCCATTAATTATGCACCAATGACACAGGGGAATCTTTATTCAGTCGCGAGGAGGACAAAGGGGCTGCCAATTATTAATAAAGACCTTTTTAATATGCGGGATTTTAAATATGCTTTAGACAGGCTCGCAAAGTTCGACTTAATCGGGCCTGTGGGAACAGGTGTGGTACAATGCAAATCAGTTTTGGTTGATGAGATTTTGGCTCGTATCTCGAAAAACGATTATTTCAGAGAATTAGTTGACGCTGTGCAGTGTTGCGTGCCGGTACCGCCGTACGTCTATATCGATAGCCAGCTTATTGTCCGTGAAATTCGCATTGGGCTATATACAGGCAATGCTGATATTGTCGTGGAAAATCTGAATCGTAGTGCAAATTATTATGGAGAAAGATTTGATGCGAAAAAAGTGGTGGTGGACGTCTGTACCAACCCGCTTTTCCATGCAGAAATGTTTGATTCGCTGCATCCGGCCATAAAAAAAATTGTTTTTCAAAATATGGTGGATCATGCCATCATGAGCTATCGCCCGCTTTCTGAAGAGCAATGTGCATCTTTGGCAAAGTATGGTACGGTTGATGAACGTGAATATGTAATCATAAGAAATATTTATGCGATGTATCTCATATTCCGCGGTAATCTGACGGAGGCTGAGAATATTGTTCAAAAAGACTTTGGATATATGGATTTAATGCTTGCACAGGGGTGTGTGGCATTTTTAAAAGGGGAAAACAGCAAATCTCTGGCAATATATGATCAGGCATTAAAAGCTTTCCAAAAAAAAATGATAAAGAAAATTGGGTTTTTCACACAAATATTAGGATTATTTTATTTATTTGCGCTTGCGAAATCAGGGCAGCCGGAAGACCTGCGCCTGGCAAAGGAATTACTGGCGTGGGGGACAAGGAATGAACCCGAAAATTTAACAAATATGTGCAAACGATGTATCTACGCCGCAATTATTGCCCAAAATAATTTAATTCCCGAAGCAAAGGAAATACTTTCCGGGATTTTTTCTCACTTCCACAAGAACAGCGTATTTGCTTTATTTTATGAATTGGCGGCATACTGGATTGACGAAGATTTGGTGAAGTTACACGCGAAAACAAACAAAAGCCGTTTTGAGATCGCTAATAAGAACGGCTTTTTTCTACCCGCCCTTGTTCATGGCCGTCTTTTTTTAAAAAGTAAGAAAAACGCATTAATTCAACGAACCTGCGACCAATTGGCGGAGTCCACAGGCATTCAGGATATTACTGATAGTATTCATCGAAAAGAAGACTGGGAAAAAATGCTGAATGCGTTAATCGATTTATCTTTAAAAGAGAAAACCAACGCTTCTTCCAGGGAATGCAGGCTGGTCTGGATGGTTTCCCTGGACAAAAAATATATTCAGATAACCCCTAAAGGGCAGAGGCTCAATAAAAACGGCAAGTGGAGCGCCGGCAAAAGAGTCTCGCATAAAAACCTCCTGGAAGGACTGGATTATATGACCTCGCAAGATCGTAAAGTAGTGCAGGTTTTTATTGAAACGCCGAAATCAAACATGGACTACTATGGCCATTTTTACAGTGAAAATCATGAGAAAGCCCTTCTTGCACTTGTCGGACATCCATTGGTATTTCTGGAGGATTCGCCGCATATTGCCGTTGATTTGGTAAAAGGAGAGCCGGAACTTATTGTGGGACAGACAAAGCGGGGATACAGCCTGCAGTTTTCGGAAACATTTAAAGACACTGGTATTGAAGTCGTTAAAGAATCGCCGACACGGTATAAGATTGTTGAGATAAAGGATGAACATGTACGGATAGCAAAGTTTATGGGTAAGCGGCAAATTTCGATTCCCGCTAAGGCAAAAGAAGATTTGATAAAGGCAGTGAGCGGAATTTCCTCCCTTATAACCGTTCACTCTTTCATTGAAGGTGCGGATGAAACTATTCCAACAATCGAGGCAAGTGCAAATACATATATCCACTTACTTCCGGTGGGGCATGGTTTTAAACTTGAAATATTTGTAAAGCCGTTTGTAACCTCCCCACCTTATTTTAACCCGGGTGCCGGGGGGAAACACGTTTTTACAGAAATCAACCAACAGCGTGTGCAAAGCAGCCGTGATCTTTCACTTGAGAAGGTCAATGCGGAAAATATAATAAATGCGTGTCCGTCGCTGCAGCAATCAGGCAATACCCAATGGGCATGGCTTTTTAATAACAACGAAGATTGTTTGCAGATTTTGTCAGAACTGTATGAGGTTAAAGACAGGGTTACAGTGGAGTGGCCGGAAGGAGAAAAATTAAAAATACTGGCTGTCGCCTCATTTCCGCAGTTTAGTATGAATATCAGCCATGAAAATGACTGGTTTTCCGCTTCAGGAGAATTAAAAATTGACGACGATTTAATCATTAAAATGAGTGATTTGCTGGACTTGCTCGATAATGGCTCCACCCGGTTTATTCAATTGAAGGATGGCCAATTTCTGGCGCTTGCAGAACAATTTCGCAAACGCCTTGAAGAAATGAATGCTTTTGCAGAGAGAGGCAAAGACGAAATAAGATTCCACCCCTTAGCCACAGTGGCTCTGGAAGATACACTGGAAGAAATCAAACAATTGAAGGTTGATAAAGCGTGGAACGATAACATTGCCCGTTTAAAAAAAGTACGGGAGAGAATTCCTGCAGTGCCTACCACCCTGCAGGCGGATTTACGAAATTATCAGGTGGAAGGATTTCAATGGTTGTCACGCCTGTCTGACTGGCGGGTAGGCGCATGCCTTTCAGATGATATGGGGTTGGGTAAAACCATTCAAGCCTTAACGGTAATCCTTGAACATGCAAAGGAAGGTCCGTCGCTGGTTATTGCCCCGGCCTCCGTTTGTATGAACTGGATATCTGAGGCCAGCCGGTTTGCCCCTACGCTTAACGTATCTATTTTCGGGGAAGAAAAAGACAGAAAAGAGGCCATTAAAAAACAGGGGCCTTTTGACCTGCTTGTTTGCAGCTATGGCTTGCTGCAACAGGAAGAAAAAATACTCGCCGACAAAAAGTGGACGATTATCATACTGGATGAAGCCCAGGCGATAAAGAACTCCAATACCAAGCGGTCAAAGGCGGCGATGGCGCTGAAAGGGGATTTTAAAATTATTACTACCGGTACGCCAATTGAAAACCATCTGGGAGAACTGTGGAATCTGTTTCAATTTATTAATCCAGGTCTGCTGGGAAGCATAAAAAGATTCAACGAAAAATATGCAATTCCCATAGAACGGGACAAAAGTCACCAGGCAAGACTGCGGTTAAAGAAACTTATCCAACCGTTCATTTTAAGGAGAACAAAGGCACAGGTATTGGAAGAACTTCCGCCTAAAACGGAAATCACCCTTTCGGTGGAGATGACGCCTGAAGAATCCGCCTTCTATGAAGCATTGCGGCAAAAAGCAATAGACAACATCGAATCTTTTGATTTCGGAAAAGGAGAAGGATATTTGCGGGTATTGGCGGAAATCATGAAACTTCGCCGCGCATGCTGCCATTCCAGGCTTGTTGTTCCCGGCCATTCTTTAGAAAGCTCAAAAATCAGATTGTTTGGAGAGGTTGTACAGGAACTTATGGAAAACAATCACAAGGCGTTGGTATTCAGCCAGTTTGTTGATTATTTGGCGATTATCAGAGAATATGTGGAAGGCCTTAATATTTCTTATCAATACCTAGACGGCAGCACGCCGATGAAAGAACGCAAAAGAAGTGTAGATGCGTTTCAGTCGGGAGAAGGAGAATTATTCCTGATTAGCCTAAAGGCCGGAGGGCTTGGTCTGAATCTGACGGCTGCTGATTATGTGATTCATATGGATCCGTGGTGGAACCCGGCAGTGGAAGATCAGGCGTCAGACCGGGCGCACCGGATAGGGCAAAAGCGCCCGGTTACGATTTACCGTCTGGTAACAAAGGGAACTATAGAAGAAAAAATAGTCAACCTTCATCAGCACAAACGGGAATTGGCCGACAGCCTTCTCGAAGGAAGCGATATGAGCGGCAAAATTACTACGGAACAATTATTACAACTGATTCACGGGCAGTAAGTGTATTGAATAGTGTAGGGGCGAAGCATTTGTTATAAACGGTCGTTGCTTGTTCCTTACCTGATATCTCAGCCCACTAAATTCTCATGTAGTGCGACGAGTTTCGTCGTACTACAAATGACAATTTCCAGTTTCGAAAGGTTAAAGTGTTACCAACTTATTGAGAAGTTACTATCAATCCCCTTTTTCCATAGAATATCGTATCTTTGCCCTGACTAATTTTATTTCATCGTAGGAATACTCTTCTCCTAATTTTTCTTTAACAGGGGTTAACGCCTCCATACCCAGTTCTCCCAGCACCGTGCGGATTCGTTGCTGTTTTGCCGGAGCAACAAATTTATCTATGGAGACATCTTCTCCCGCGATTATAAGCGTTTCAAGATGAGTGGCGATTGTAGATGTTGCAAGGCCTCTTTTCCCGGCTATTTCCCGAAGCGAAAGATTGTTTTTATAGAGTTCCAGCGTTGTGTAAACAGTGGGAGATTTCATTTGTTTCCTCAAGGTTGCCTGCCGTCTGGAGTTCGCCTCTTTTGGCGTTATCTGGTGTTGTCTGCAATAATTGCATATTTCTTTTAAGAAAAGGTCTCCGTATTTTCTTAATTTCAGTTCACCCATACCGCTGATTTTTTTTAAATCAGAAGCTGTTTGTGGATACCGCATCGACATTTCCTTTAAACTTGTGTCATGGAAAATAACATAAGGAGGCATAGACTCCTGGTCTGCAAGCGTTTTTCTTAGCGTCCTCAAACGTTCAAACAACGCCAGATCATAATTCTTATCTTCTCCGGACACGGCCAACGAAGCGGTTTCCTCTGGTTTTACCAAAAGAACCTTCTTCTTGCCTTGCAATACCTCACGGCTCTGGCTGGTCAGTTTTAAGACGGGGTATCTGTCGCCTTCCTGCGCCAGATACCCCAACTGGATCAATTCACGGGAAAATGTTAGCCATTGGGATTTTGAATATTCCTTTCCTATGCCAAACGTTGTAAGAGCTGTATGGCTATTTTGCAGTATTTTCTGGTTTTGCGAGCCTAGCAGGACGTCGATAACGTGATGCATGCCAAAAGATTCACCCACTCTATAGACACACGACAACAGTTTTTGCGCAGCAACTGTTCCGTCAAATTGTTCCTTTGGGTTAAGACAGGTATCACAATTTTCACAATTGTGCGTAGTAAATTTTTCTCCGAAATAATCGAGCAATATCTTTCTCCGGCAAACGTTGCCTTCGCAATATGACACGAGCGCCTTTAATTGTTGATATGCCGCCTGTTTTTCGTTTTCATCCTCCTTTTGATGTATAAAATATTCTATCTTAATCTTATCTGCATAACTGAAGAGAAGGATGCAGTCGCTTTTTAGCCCGTCTCTGCCGGCGCGTCCTGTTTCCTGATAATATCCTTCAATGCTTTTCGGCAAATCATAGTGAATCACGTAACGTACATTCGGTTTATCGATGCCCATGCCAAACGCAATGGTTGCTACAATAATCTCTATGTCTTCACGAATAAAACGCTCCTGATTTTCTGTTCTCATTTCAGCGGACAATCCGGCGTGGTAGGGAAGGGCGCGATACCCTTCTCCCTGTAAACTCCCTGCCAGGCTTTCAACTGTTTTACGTCCCTGACAATAGATGATGCCCGACTCCTTCTTTCGTTCTTTTAAAACACAAAGAATCTGGTGGTATGGATTGTCTTTGGGTATGATCTGATAAAAAAGGTTTTTTCTGTTGAAGCTGGCATTAAAGACTTTGTAGTCGGTCAATTTTAATTGCGTTACAATATCTTTCTGCACGGAAGGCGTGGCGGTGGCCGTCAATGCCATGAACGGCGTCTTTGGGAATTTCTCCCTCAACATCTTTAATTGGCGGTATTCCGGCCTGAAGTCATGTCCCCATTCAGAAATACAATGCGATTCGTCTATTGCGAAAAGGGAAACTTTCAATTCCTGCAGGAACTGAAGGAATTCACGCATGGCAAGCCTTTCGGGGGCGATATAAAGAATCTTGATTTTACCCTCCAAAAGGTCCCTTTTTCTTGCCGCAACCTCGCGGGCATGCACGGAGCTGTTAATGAATGTTGCGGAAATGCCGTTTTCCGTTAATCCATCCACCTGATCTTTCATCAAGGCAATTAAAGGAGATATAACAACCGTTATTCCATCGAAAAGCAGTGCGGGCAATTGATAACACAAAGACTTGCCGCCCCCTGTAGGCATGAGGACAAAGAGGTCTTTTTGCTCCAGCACCCACCGGATAATATCTTCCTGAAGCGGATAGAACTTTGAATAGCCAAAATATTTTTGTAACGCCGAATAAATACGGTCTTTCATTTTATCAATACATCCTAAACTGGCATAGCCAGAACTAAACAAGCACGAGATAAAAAATACGAAATTCGAAGTACGAAATACGAAACAAATTCGAATAACAAAGCATAAAATCCAAAACATACAACAAAAAGAAATTACTGCTAAGGCACTAATCAATTGCAAGATGAATCTTTATGGCGTTTTCCACCTTCGAGTCCATCACCAAGAGTGTCTTCCCATTCCTTGTATAATTCATAATCTTCATTAACTGCCTCTTTATATGCAGCCTCTAATTTATTTCGGAGCCTTTTCTTCATGCAATTTCTTTTTCTCTCCAACGCATTATTTATTCGTTTTCTGCGCAGCTTGAATTTTTTCGATAGTTCTCCGTATTTCCGCTGCTTCATCACCGTCGGGATTCCGCTTCAGAAATTCCTGGAAATATGCTATCGACCTTTGTATATCTTTTTTATAAGTGAGATAAACCATGCCGAGGTTTTTATATGCGGTTATATAGTTTGGCTGCAGACGCAAGGTTTCATTATATGCCCTGATAGACTCCTCAATCATACCGGCATTTGCGTATGCCGTTCCAAGGCAGCTATGCACTTCGGGATGGTCCGGTTCGTACTTCACAGCAAGCCTGAATTCCTCTATTGAGTCATTCAAAAGTCCTTTCTTGAATAAAGCAAGCCCTAAATTAAAATGGGCGTCATAATAATGCGGTTTTAGCCTGATTGCCTCTTTAAATTTCATTATTCCTTCGTCGATATTCCCCAAACTAATAAATATATTGCCCATATTATTGTGCGTGAGGGCGGAATCTGGATTTGCCCCGAGAACAAGTAAATATTCCTGCATCGCCTCTTGCTGCATGCCTTTTCGCTGATACGCCATACCCAGGTTGTGGCGATATTCAGGGTCTGCTTCCAGCGAAACCGATGTTTGAAATTCATGGAGTGCTGGATCAATATCTCCTTTCCCGAAATAGATCATTCCAAGATTATTATGCGCCCGTGCACTGTAAGGGGAGTCCTGTACGGTAGTTGACCAAAAGATGAACTGATCCCTCCAGCACCTGTTTCTATGCATAGTTGTTACTGAATAGGGGATTACCGGGATTGCTATCAATAAAACAATCATAATGGTTTGGGGAAGGTTTTTTTGTTTCACCATGGCTTCTTTGCTTCCGGAAAGGAGTGAATACCCTTTTGTTGTTTTCCGACCCGCATCACTTTTTTTGAAAAATAGTAATGCACAGCCCTTTTCCCATGCGCTGTGTATTGTTAATGCTAAAATTATGCAAAAGCCTACAGAAGGAAGATAAAGATAACGTTCCGCCATTATATTGGCAATAGGAAGGATATTCATTGCCGGAGTAAGGGTGACGAAAAACCATACCGTAAAGTAAAAGAACGGTTTCGAATAGAAATAAAACCGGCAGGCAATGATTCCCGCAACACATAAAAAAACCATACTACAAAGAAATGCGGGGGCAAGGGGAGTTGTTGTATGGGCGATCATATATTCAGCGTTGAAATGTACTGGGATGAACAATAGTTTTATGTATGCGGCAACCACCTTTGGCATGGTGAGCATATTAACGAAAAAACTATCTTCCGGATAGGTCAACTGTCCCTCCGCAGGATTATGCAACAGCACAAACCTTATAAGAAGATAAAAAATACTTACCGCCAGGAAACCAATATAATAGCGAACGGCATTCTTTTTTATTTGTGCGCTATCCCCCAATATCCAATCGAAGAGGAAAACCATCAACGGCAAAGTAATTGCCATTTCTTTCGAACATAATGCGAAAAGGTATAAAAAGAGCGATGCCGGATACAGCAGGAGGTATCTATGGAAATTTTTGGTTGAATTAATGAATAATAAAAGAGCGCCAAGAAAAAATACAGTAGTAAGGAGGTCTTCCCTATAACTGATTGCGTTTACTGTTTCAGTCAGGATTGGGTGCATGCTGAAAAACATTCCCGCCATAAATGAAACAGTTTTTTTCCGAATAACGGCAGACGTTATAAAATAAACAAGTATGACGGCAACGGCATGGGATAGAAGATTTGTCAGATGATACCCAATGGGATTGAGTTTCCCTATTGAATAATCGATGAAATATGAAATGGTTACAAGAGGACGATACGTTGCTTCCCCTGAAAGTTTAAAATATTCAGACGTAAATAAATCCCGGAAATTTCCCCAATCCCTGATAAAATAATTATCGGTGACCGTAAATACGTCGTCATAGACAAAGTCGTTATTGAGAGAATTGAGGAAGGCAATAAAAGGCAGGACAATGAGTATGGTTAATGGTAAAATTCGTAACATGTTATTGGTCATTGGTCAGTTTGTGATGAATTTCTTAATCTGTATAATCTGTGGTTTCCCTTTTGTATTTCGTGATTTGACCTTGTTTGTTTTTGGTTATGCCAGCTTTGGAAATAGGAGTTTATTTGTTATTCAGATATGATCATTTTTTGTATTGTACACTGAAGTGGTGTTTTTTTTAGTAGAAAAAAATGCAGCTTCTTTGCAATTGTTACAAAACCCATGCTTGACAAAGCATCATACAATTATAAATAATTAAACCGTAAAGGAATTTTCATCTACCTTGAAAGGATACGATATGAACAAGAAATACACAAAATTTCTCCCCTACTTTTTTTTAATTATAGCAGGATTATTTTTTTACCACGCGACAGGAAGTTTATCACGCGATAAAGTAGTGTTCCGTCCTGTAACACCATCTCCAGGTGAATTTAGCAGCGAGGAGCAGGCTACCATAGACATTTTCAAGATGACCTCTTCTTCTGTGATATATATTACAAACAAACAGGTGCGAAGGGATTTGTTCTCACTGGATGTCTTCAAGATTCCGCAGGGTGCCGGTTCCGGTTTTATCTGGGATGAAAACGGTCATATCGTAACTAATTTTCACGTTATCTACAATGCGAATGAAATAGATGTGACGTTGAACGATGGTTCTGTGTGGGATGCCCGCCTCGTGGGCGTTGACCCTGACCATGACATTGCGGTGCTTAGGATCAATGCGCCAAAAACAAAACTGATACCTGTACTCATAGGTACTTCTTCCGATCTGCAGGTGGGCCAGAAAGTACTGGCGCTCGGCAATCCATTCGGTCTGGATCTGACCCTTACAACAGGGATTATCAGCGCGCTTGGAAGAACGATTGAGGCGATGACGGGAAGAACCATTTTTGACGTTATTCAGACAGATGCCGCTATTAATCCTGGAAATTCAGGAGGCCCCTTGCTGGATTCCTTTGGAAGAGTTATCGGAATGAACACATCAATTATGAGTCCAAGCGGTGCGAGCACAGGAATTGGATTTGCGGTTCCCATTGATACAATAAACCGTAATGTATCTCAATTAATTGCAAGGGGGAAAGTAGAACGTCCAGGTTTGGGCATTACCCTTGTTCCAAATAACATTACAAAACAGCTTGAAATACAAGGGGCATGTATTCTTGAAGTCATTCCAAATGGGGCGGCAGACAAGGCCGGTTTACAGGGAACAAAAAGAAACAGGACGGGCAGCCTCCTCATGGGGGATGTAATTATAGAGGTAGAGGGAAACAAGGTGAATAATTCTGAGGATCTCATCAAGGAGTTGTCCCGCTACAAAGTGGGGGATAGTGTTACATTAAAGGTTTTGCGGGATAAAAATGTCATGGAAAAAAGAATTAAACTGCAACCCATTGATAGTAAATAGTACTACAGCGACATTTTATTCTTACGTCCTCCACAAAAATCGGCAGAGTATTAACCATGACAGGGTTGTTTCTTTCATTTCCAACATCTGAAATAAAAATGTCGCGGTGGTGATAGTTTCTTAATAAAAATATTTTCTCATACGCTCTGTCCATGCGGTATGAGCCAATACCTTATAACCGCCGACTATTTATGTAACACTTTAGTTTTTTGAAAAAGTAGGGGCGAAGCATTTGCTGCAAATGCTTCGCCCCTAACACTATGCGGCAAACATGGCCATTATTGGCCTTTTTCAAAAAACTAAAGTGTTACATATTTATTATTCGAAGTGCAGGAGTATGCATTCTGTTTTAAGGTATTTTTCTCTTGCTTCATCCTGTGCGGCAATACGAGCAGAATTAATTTCATTAAAATGCAAGAGTAGTGCTGAAACAATATTGGGATCGAGTTTCGATTCTTCTCCCAATTTTTTAAGCTCTTCGTGTATTGTTTCGCCGGAAAATTTATTCCGGTATGGTCTGATTTCTGTGAGGGCGGTAAATACATTGGCAACTGCCAGGATTCGCGCTCCCAACGGGAGAAGATCCTCTTTGACATGGAAAGGATAGCCTGTCCCTGATAACGTTTCGTGGTGATACGACGCCCACGAAACAATATCCTTGAAAGCCGCGATGCTTTTAAGGATAAGATGCGTATAGAAGGGATGCTTACGAATAATGCCAAACTCCTCTTCCGTTAACGGTTCTTCTTTTTCCAACAGCTCTATCGGCACCACAAGCATTCCGATATCGTGTACATAACCGGCAATTTTCATCCATTGGCATTCTTGTTTTGAAAAACCGACAAATTGCGCCAATTTTTCAGCCGTAGCCGCAACGCCGGCAGAATGCGTGGCAAAAAAAGCGCTTCTGAAATCTACAATTCTTGAAAATACCTTAGAAAAGGAAACAAGGTGCTCCATGTCCAATGAAATAGAAGGCATTTTTACCCTGCCGGACAGAATTACATAGAGCAGTGACGAAGTGGCTTCAAGCCAGAAATACTCCTTTTCTGCTAATTTCAGAAAGGCATCTACCAGTTCCGGCATGAACATTTTTCCGGATTGTGCCTTTATCTTTTCACGAATACTGTCCACCTGCCCGAGTATTTCTTCCTGTTTATTTATTAAAGTAGAAACCCTGTCCGCAATATGTAATATATAACTGCCATATGGCACCTTTTTTCCCGATTTCTGTATTTTATTTTTTTTATCCCAGCGGACGTGATGAAATCGTATAAGATTTGCGATGGAACTAAATGGTTTAAATTCGTTAAGGAAGAGGTATCCTAATTCTTCATGTTCGTGAGGAAATTCGCTTTCAAATTTAAGAAGGTCCATCCTTTCTGCACGGCAATAACATCCAATATCATGTAAAGCCCCTGCCAACACGAGACCTCTTTTTTCTTCCATGGATAACCCCAGTTCTTCGCTGAGGCTAAAAGCGATATAAGCAACTTGCATGTGATGATTTACCCATGCGGGATTAACCAAATCAACGGTTTCTGATAAACCCGTAGTTAAATCTAATAAGGATATTTGTGATTCTTTTGCCATGGTTTGAAAAGGGGCAGGAAGGGATTATTTTTTGTCGGCGATTCTATCGTTAAGGGACTGGATAAATTTTTCTCTATCTACATTATGCATTTTTGCAGCCATATCAATCGTTGCTACTCTTCCCATCGTATTCCTAATAACAGGATTCGCCATTTGGCTGAATCCATAATCAAGAAATATCTGCAATGTTTCAGGATATTGGTCCACAATATCAAATACCTTCGTATCCTTGTCGACTACCGTTATTTTTTTAATTTCAGAAGGCTTAGGTTGTTCCTTCGTGTTCATAGTCTTCCACAAATTGTATCCAAAAAAACCTATCGCGGCCAGCTCAAACCATCCCGATGTTCCCACAATACCGTAAAAAATAGGTTTTCCTCCGCTTATCCCGACGGACATTTGGGAAAATACCCGGATAAAACATCCTGTGTTTAAAAGTATGAAGGTAATATGTGAAAGTTTAATACTGTGCATATTTATGCCGGTAAACGTTGGAACCATTTTTGAAGCATAACCAATCATCATCATCGTAATAAAACCAACGGTGACGGCATGATTAAACGAACCATGAAATTGCTTTAATATCTCTGTTTTATTATGCAAAAAAGGCATGGTAATGAGTATTAGCATGCTGATGATAAGCCATATGTAAGCAGCATGTATCGTTTTTGTATAACTCCTGTCCATTACAACACCATGAAGTTCTTTTGTAGACCTCTCAAAGACGCGCAAACCGTAAATGAATGAAAAAACGGCGAACGCAATGAAGAATACCACCAATTGTGAAAACCGCAGTGCAATGACACTTTTGCCGGCAAAAACGCATGTAATAAAATAAACTGGTATGGATGCGTTAAGCATCCAAAAACTGAGGTTAATCGCCTTTTCACGGACAGGCTTAATGTCAAGAAAAGCATATACTGTCCTTATATTGACAGCAAAAATAAACATAAAAACAAAACCAAAGAGGTACAAATGTACGTAGGGGCTAAAAACTGATTTGGGTATCTCCTGAACCGATTTATTATATAAATAAAAAACCATCCCCAAGTTCACCAATGAGGAAATCAACAACCACAGTAGTCCTGCCTTGAAAAATTTGTCGAATATGCCGACCTTTTCCTGACTGGAAGATATCGTACTAAAAAGAATGAAGGAAAACAACAGGACTGCACCAATCTCAAACATCGCGGATGCAGGAAGCAGGAATCTTACAGAACTATACGGAACAGGCTGCACGACGGCCCTTAAAACAATGCCGATAATGATGAATCCGAAGCAGACATTTACCAGATTTTTGTGCCGCAGTTCGGTATTTTTTACCCTCGGTATGATGTATAAAGCAAACCCCATAATAAAAAGTCCTACCCATCCTACTAACTGGGCATAACCATGCGCCTGGATGTGGGCATAGTGCGTTGCGTTGAAATTCAATTTAATCGCAATATAACTAAGAATAACGGCACCAAATGTTACCCCTACGGTAAGTGTAAATAAAATCGCAGCTTTCGCGAACTTTTCATATACCTTATCTACCTCTAACAGAGGAAGTTCAACATACTCCCCTCCGCCTTTTTCAATGGCTTCATTTAATTCTCTCACCAACGTGTCATAATCAACCTCATGTGCCTTTGCAAAAAAAGCTATTGGCTCATTAGGTCCCCGCACACCGCCGGCAATGACCAGGTTATACTTTTTGAATACTGCAAGTGTTTCCGGATGCGCCTCTATAAGGTCTTTAATTACGGTATTTTTATTTATTTCCATAAGTGTTAATAAAACAAATTTCTATAAACCTTTCAAGAAAATTAAAAATAAACCGTTAATATTATTTATAATACTGCCGTATCTTTTGAAGAAACGGATTGGAAACACTCAGATTTTTCGTGTCGTGCATTAAATCGAAGGGATGGTAATTTTATCTGTCATTTCCTGCATGTCAAAAATAGTATCACGATTTTCAGAAGCTCTGGAATTTCCTAAATTTTATTTAAAATCTTTACCTTAATTCTGTATAATGCCGCCTTTAATTTAACTTCTTAGCGCAACTAATTTGAGATTTGGTTTTTGTCTTTTTGAATATTTTCCGTTTATTGGACGTACTCAAAAACTTACAAAAAAAGAGGTTTTTACAGATTGATAATATATACTGCTGTAACTTACTGTCTACTATAAGAAATATATTCATTTTAATCTTTAACAGAAGGAGATAAGAGTGTTATGCCAAAAGTATTAATAATTGATGATTCCTCCGTAATGCGCAAAATGATCCAGAGAAACATTCAACAGTCCGGTTTGATGGTTGATTCATTTGTGGAAGCAGGAGACGGAAAAGAAGCTCTGGCTAAAATTGCCGCAGATAGCAGCATTGACCTGATTCTTTGTGATTGGAACATGCCCAATATGACAGGTATTGAATTTGTGAAGGCACTCAGGGGCAGTGGAAACCAGACCCCTATTATAATGTGTACTACTGAAGGCAGTGACGCAAAAGTAGTAGAGGCTACAGGCAGTGGTGCTAATGGCTATATCACAAAACCATTCACCCCTGACCAATTAAAAACCAAATTAGGTGCTTTTTTACAAATTAAATAGAAAAGTACCTTCTTAATAGCTATTTGCGCCCGGGCAATTTAAAAAAACCGAAAAAGAAATCAAAAGGAGCTTACACAATGGATCTTAAGGGGATCATGGATGGGATTACTTTAGATATTAAGGAAACAACGAAAATATTATTTGAAACAATGATTATGCTGGATTTAAACTATGGAGATGCTTCGCTCATTGACGAAACACAGATTAAAACTGATGTTATTGGCATGGTAAGCTTTACAGGCCAGTATCACGGGGTAGTCGGTATATTTTGTTCAAAAAAATTTGCGCTAAAAGTAGCCTCCAGCATGTTAATGATGGAACTGGAGGAATTCAATAACGACGTGAAAGATGCCGTCGGAGAAGTATCTAATATGATCGCCGGAAATATTAAGACCAAAATGTCAGAAAAATATGGCGAAATGCACCTTTCTATCCCCATTGTAATAGCGGGTGAAGGCCTTTCCATTACAGCGGTCGGCAACGTGCCTACCGTATCAGACACCGCCTTGTCATGCTTTAGCAAGGACCCATGGTTGATGACGTATTTTAGCGCAGAAAAAGAAAAATTTGGCGTAGGTTTGCTGTTGAAAGAGTCAAAATAATAATTTATTTTCCCTATTATCTTATGGAAAAACCTGCCGATAAATCAGAGAAAAAGGCGCCCGCGTCTCAGTTTGAGAAAACGTGGGTTAGTACATTTCCGCGCGTTTGCGAAGGATGCAGCCAATTAACAAACAAGCAATTTTTTCTCATTAACCCTGTTTTAAAAATTACCACCATAGGAACTTTTATTAAAAATGCCAATGCAAAGTTTGTGTTATCAAAAATAATTGTCGAGGATTTTTATGAGGGCGAAATATATTTACTTTTATCTTTAAAACTAGCGATAACAATTGGTAACATTCTCCTGCTTCTCGAAGATGAAGCAATAAAGGAAAATGCTAATAAGGAAAATTTCGATGCTGATTGCGCGGACGGTTTCAAAGAGTTTTCGAATCAGGTATGCGGTATTTTAGATAATGACCTACGCCTGAAATTACCCAAACCGATTCACCTGAAATTATTATCGGTAGAGCCAATAAACAAAGAAAATATGACCACCGTATTAAAAGACGACATCCTTAACGAAGAATGCCTTTTCCTCTCTACTTCTTTAAGAATAATGGGTTTTGACGATGATCAATTTATTATATGTGTCCCTAAATTGATCGGAGAAGAATTTTTCGGGGAAATCATTGAGGAAGAAAACAAAGAATATCGGGGAACAATACTTGCAGTGGACGATTCAAACACCGATTTACGAATCATCAGAAAATTACTCGGTAATGATTATAAAGTATTGGTGACAGACAATCCGGGCCATGCGCTCTCAACTCTGGGGAAAACCAATATCGATCTGGTATTAATGGACATTTACATGCCAGGAGTTGACGGAATTACCCTCTGCGAAAGAATTAAAAGAAATGCAATGGTTGAAGATGTGCCTATTATTATCTGCTCCGCCCACCCTACGCAGGAAAATGTAATACGCGCCGTAAGGGCAGGCGCTGCTGATTTTATAGTAAAACCGGTAACGAGACAAAAATTAATGGAAAAAATTAACAAACATATGCTTAATAAAAGCTTAAAAATCCCTGCAAACCGATAGTTGTTTTTTTAAGGATAAGAATATGGAAGATACCTCTTTTTTAATGGATGACCCGGAAATTGTCAAAGAATTCCTGACAGAATCGGGGGATCATCTGGAATCGGTAGAATCACAAATCCTCCAATTAGAAGAAAACCCGGACAATACGGATATTATCAACACAATATTCCGCCCTATTCACAGCACGAAAGGAAGCGCCGGCTTTTTAGGATTGAAGGATATGGGTACAGTAAGCCATGAACTAGAAACACTTCTTGACGAAGCAAGAAAGGGCAATCTGAAAATAACCCCGTTAATCATAGAAATATTGTACGAAGGCGTGGACATACTGAAAAGATTAAGGGGGCTTGTTGCAAAGAAAGTCGAGAAAATAGACGTTTCGGACGAAATTGTAGATTACGCCCCGGTTATTGTAAAAATAAAAAATGCCCTCGTAGGACAGAAAGCAACGGAAAGCGCACCTTCAAAACCGCAGCACTTAGGTGAAATACTTGTAGAAAAAGGGGAAATTACCGAAGATGACCTTGACAAGGCATTAGAGGAACAGGAAAAACTACAGCAAAAAAAAATAGGAGAAATCATTGTTGAAAAGGGCATCGTCACAAAAGAAACTATAGACAGCGCCCTCAAAACCTTGCCGGCAACAGCGCCAGTCTCAGAAACGGTCAAGGTCGATATACAAAAAATAGACAGCCTTGTAAACCTTGTGGGCGAACTGGTAATCGCCAACGCCCTCATAAAAGACCTTCTGGAAAACACGAACAGCACATCAAATAAAAATATTTCACACCTGGGAAAGATAGTAAAAGACATACAAGATCAGGTAATGTCAATACGAATGGTTCCCATTAAATCAACCTTCCAGAAAATGTCGCGGCTCGTCCGTGATGTTTCCAAAAAAGCCGGCAAAAAGGTAAAGCTGGAAGTTTCCGGAGAAGAGACTGAACTAGACAAATCGGTAATTGAATCAATTGGAGACCCGCTGGTACATATTCTTAGAAATTCGGTAGATCATGGAATCGAACCGGAAGAAGAACGGATTGCCGCGGGAAAGCCTGCCTTGGGACATGTGTATCTTGATGCCTTTCACAAAGGGGGGAACATTTTTATTGAAATAAGAGACGACGGCAGGGGTTTACGAAAAGATAAATTACTGAAAAAAGCCATTGAAAAAGGAATAATGAGTGAAAACGCCACTCTTACTGAACAACAAATCTTCGGTTTGATTTTTGCCGCAGGATTTTCCACTGCTGAGAAGATAACCGATATATCAGGACGCGGCGTAGGGATGGATGTGGTTAAGAAAAATATTGAACGCCTGCGCGGCAAGGTCGAAATCTCTTCAGAAGAAGGCAAAGGCACGAAAATCTCTATCAAACTTCCCCTGACAATGGCAATCATTGACGGAATGATCGTCCAGGTAGGGAATCAGAAATATATCGTTCCAATGCTTTCTATAGAAGAATCCATACGCCCGAAAAAAGATGATATCTCAACGATACAACAGCGCGGTGAAGTAATAAATGTGCGGGGCAATATTTTGCCAATGGTACGGCTGCACCAGTGGTATAATGTAGAGCCTAAAAAATACGCCCCATGGGAGGCCATTATTCTCATTGTTGAAAGTGAAGGGCAACGATGTGGGATTCTTGTCGATGATTTAATAGGGCAACAACAAATTGTCATCAAACGCCTTGGAGAACAATTCCGCAATGTCAAAGGGGTTTCCGGCAGTGCCATACTTGGGGACGGAAGGGTAGGGCTTATATTGGATGTCGGCGGCATTATGAATCTTGCTCTTAACTAATATACAAAAACCAAACGTTTTACTTTTTATAGGAGGAGAATTATGGAAGGTGTTCTTAGTCAGCAAAAACCTGCCGAAATTTCCAGTCTGGCTTCTCATGAAGGAAAATATTTAACTTTTGTTCTGGGCGATGAAGAATATGGTATCGAGATTTTAAAAGTAAGGGAAATCATTGGCGTCATGGCAATAACGCCTGTGCCTCAATCGCCAAATTATATTAAGGGCGTAATTAATTTAAGGGGAAAGGTAATTCCCGTAGTTGATTTAAGGTTAAAGTTCGGGTTTCCGGAAAAGGAACACACGAAAGAAACCTGCATTGTTGTGGTGGAAGTAAACAATACCCTTACGGGCGTCATTGTAGACACAGTATCGGAAGTCATTGATATTGCCACAGAAGACATGGAACCTTCTCCGCACTTTGGGCAGGACATAGATACCGATGTTTTTTTAGGCATTGCACAGATAAAAAATAAGGTCAAAATACTACTCGATATTGACAAGATATTACGCCAGGAAGAAGTCTGCATGGCGAGCAATTTTACAGAAATATGTTAAACATAATAAAAATTTTTCAAAAGAAAGGGATTATAATGTTCGGCAAAATGACGATAATGACAAGGCTCATCGTGACAATAGTTATCTCAATCGCGATAGGATCCGGTATTTTATCGGTGATTGTCATGAAGAGGGAAAAGGCGCAAATGCTGGAGGAAGTAAAAAAGGAGGCGCGTATGGCGGCGAATCAGCTTATGTCTGTCCGGCAGGTGATTGCGACAAAACAGCAGGCCATAAACAATGATTCCAAAGGCAACTTCGAATTCAAAGGGGTAATCCCCGCAGTGGTTGGTCGTGAAGTGGCAGAGCACTTCAGCCAGACTACCATATACAAAATGAAGCAAACAAGCCTGCAATACAGAAATCCATCGAATAAACCCGATGCGTGGGAAACCAGACAGTTAGAACGCTTTGCCGCAAATCCTGATTTAAAAGAGATTTCAGAAATAACCATCGAAGACTGGAACCTGGGAGCGGCGTCGCAAATATTCCGCCTTATGGTACCACTAAAAATTACAGAAGCCTGCCTTGTATGTCATGGATATCCGGAGACAAGCCCTACGGGAGATGGCAAAGACATATCGGGAAGGCAAATGGAAGGGTACAAACTTGGAGAAATCAGGGGCGGAATAAGCGTGGTGGCGCCTATGGACAGTATAAATGCGGCAATTGCGGCAAACAGAAATTTCAGCATTCTGGGAAACGGGATTTTTGTCCTTCTTATTAGTGGTGTGGTATTCTTCGTTACCAAGGGGGTTGTATCTTTATTGAAAAGGACGGTTAATCACCTGAATGCGGGAGCGGAAGAAGTGGCTGCGGCGTCATCGCAAATATCTTCTTCAAGCCAGTCGCTTGCCGATGGGGCATCGCAGCAGGCAGCTTCCGTGGAGGAGACTTCCGCTTCAATAGAAGAAATGTCTTCGATGACGGCAAAGAATGCAGATAATGCAGAAGAGGCAAGCCATTTGACGGTCAAGGCAAAATCTTCGGCGGAGGAAGGCCACGAGACGATGAAATCATTGCAGACAATTATGCGTGAATTGCATGGAGGAAATAATCAAATTCTTGCAATTATCAAGTCGATTGACGAAATAGCGTTCCAGACAAACCTTTTAGCGCTGAATGCCGCAGTAGAGGCCGCAAGGGCCGGTGAACACGGGAAGGGATTTGCCGTGGTTGCGGACGAGGTTCGCAATTTAGCCCAAAGGTGCGCAACGGCGTCAAAAGAAACGGCAGACCTGATCAATGCGCGTGTACAGAGCAATGACAACGCCTTAAAGATTACCGAGGTGTTTGCAGAAAAGCTGAAGGAAATAGCAACGGATACGAAGAAGGTTGCAGATTTGATGGGAGAGATCTCAGCGGCTTCAAGGGAACAATCGGAAGGGGTAGGCCAGATAGGAAAAGCTATGACGTCCATAGATAACGTTACCCAACAAAATGCAGCCAATGCAGAACAAATGGCATCCGCCAGCGAAGAACTATCTTCCCAGTCGGTGAATTTAAGAGAAGTCGTGCTCGAACTCGCAGCACAGGTCGGCGGGATACGGGAGGAGGCTATGGAACCGGAGGTTAAGAAAAAAACATCCTTGAAAAAAGAAATCACTTATCACAGAAGACCTGCCCTAGAGGCTTACAAGGCTGGAGGGAGCAAAGGCCGCAAACATGTTCGCAAAAATGATGAGGGGGAATCAGGGAAAAAACCTGAAGATATAATACCTATGGATGGTGAGTTCAGTGATTTCTGATTGTGCAGTAAAATGGATATAATCTTCATATTTCGGAAAGGAAAATTTTTTATTGTATGCTTCGCGCAGAGACGTTATATAAACCCGTTGGAAATTTTCGTATAACATGAACGACGCCCCTAATATCTACACCGTTGGCGTTGGAGATGCAAAAATAGCACGGGCTCCTAACCAATTAAAGACATTGCTCGGTTCATGCATCGGAATAGCATTGTACGACCCCATAGTAAAAGTAGGGGGCATCCTTCATATCATGCTGCCCAAAAAAATAGGGAATGATCAAAAATTAACGAAATATGCTGACCCGGGATTGCCTTTTTTTATCGGACAAATCATCAAAAACGGCGGAGCGTCAAAAAACACCCTCCTTGCAAAAATATTTGGCGGCGCAAAGATGTTCGAAACCGCCGGGAAGCTCATTAATATTGGCGAAAAAAATGAACATGAAGTGCGCAGGATATTAAAAGAAGAAGGTATCAAAATTGTAGCGGCAAAAACGGGTGGAACAAAGGGATACAATATAGCGCTTGATACAACCACCGGCAATGTGGAATGCCGCATATTCGGAGAAGCTGTCTGTATTTATTAAGTATATTAATTTTATTATTTTATTTGCGAAAAGATAGCATTTATCAAAAACAAAGGTAAAAAATGGTTATTTCACCGGAACGCTTACGGATGTTGGAGGTAATAATGAAGCTTTCTATCGACAATGCTTCAAGGGCCCTTTCCAAGACATTAAGGACCGGTGCAAAAATCACTCTCTCTAAAATCTACATGGCAGATTTTAACGAAGCCACTGAGAAAATGAATACTGACACGAGGGAAATGACCGGCATTATTGTCAATTTTAAAGGCAACTTCGGCTGTAAAATGCTGTTTATGCTGCCTCTTGAAGGTTCTACAATACTGACGGACTATTATCTCCGTCTACCGGTGGGTACAACAAAAGAGTTTAACACTGATACCGAAAGCGTCTCTCAGGAATTGGGGAATATTCTTGCAAGCCATATCAGCAACACGCTGGTTTCAGACTTCGACGCTACATTATTGCCGGAACCGCCGCAAGTGCATAACGATTATGCGGGAATAATATTTTCAAGTCTTTTGTTGGAACAAGGGATCTATAGCGATCAATTGCTACTTGTTGAAACAATTTTTGAAATCTGTAAAACAGAAATTATTTGCTATCTTTTCCTCCTGCCTGAATTGGCATCTTTGGGAAAGCTATTAGATGCAATAGGAGAACGTAAATGAAACGAATACTTGTTGTGGATGACGCGAAGGTTGTAAGAATGGTTATCAAACAAATATTGACGCGTAACGACTTTCTGGTGGTCGGAGAGGCGGAAAACGGCAGGGAAGCCCTTGAAAAATATAAGGAATTAAAACCTGATGCGGTAACCATGGATATCGTAATGCCGGAAGTAGATGGGATCCAGGGGCTGAAGGACATACTCGCTTATGATAAAAATGCAAAGGTAGTTATGATTTCGGCAATTGACCAGCGGGACGCATTACAGGCGGCGCTTCTTAACGGAGCATGTGATTTTGTGGTAAAACCATTTGAAGACGACCGCATGGTATCGTCCTTAAATTCTATACTTGCCAAAGAATAAATAAGAGAATCATCTCCCTCCCCAATAATAACAATGTATCATTGAGGCTGATAAACAAATAAAAATCCATCTACCACAACCGCTTCCCTTTATAAAGGCTTCCGCAACAGATATTCACTATGGCATAAATGCCATTGTTTTTATTATAATGGACAGTTTTGTGGTATAAATTCAATATATTTTTTTGTTATTCACATCGCAATCCTTTAACAAAGATACTTCCGTAAAAACCCGCTATCGTATACAGAAAAGCTGATATTTCATGGCGCATGGCAGCGGCCTGTGTTTCAGATTTAGCTGAACATCCCCATTAACTTTTAAAAAAAAATTGTATGGAAATAGACCTTACTGACCAGGAATTTGCCCTATTTCAGAAATTAATTTATGACGAAAGCGGCATCAACCTTTCCCCGGCGAAAAAAGAATTGTTAAAATCCCGCCTGGCAAAGCGTTTACGCACTCTTTCCCTGAAATCCTTCCGGGAATACCATACCTATGTTACGGAAAGGGATGTTACCGGGAAAGAAATGATTCACATGATTGATTGCATTTCAACTAATCTTACTGAATTTTTCAGGGAAATTGCGCATTTTAATTTTTTATCAGAAAAACTCCTTCCGGCATTGCTAAAAAAAAAGAAGAAAATGAAAGAAAAAAAATTAAGAGTGTGGAGCGCAGGATGTTCAACCGGGGAGGAACCTTACAGTCTTTCTATGGTTTTTAATGAACGTATCGAACAAATAGACAAATGGGACGTAAAAATATTGGCGACAGACCTTTCTACCAGGGTATTGGAAAAGGCAAAAAAGGGATTGTATCATAAAGACCGCTTAAAAAGCATAAACGCCCAGTGGTTACAGACATATTTTAAAAAAGGCAGCGATAACTTTGAAGACTACTATCAGGTGAAGGACGTATTGAAAAATATTATTGTGTTTAGAAGGTTTAACTTAATGGAACAAACCTTTCCCTTTAAGGGACAGTTTGATTTTATATTTTGCAGAAACGTTATGATTTATTTTAACAAGCAAACACAAACCGAACTTATTTCAAAGTATTACAAACACCTTGCACCTGAAGGCCATCTTTTCATCGGCCATTCCGAAAGCCTGGCAGGCACAAACAGCAAATTCAACTATGTTATTCCAACGGTATATCAGAAATAATATTGGTGTATTTATGAAAAACACCTTTTTAAGGAGGTTTTCTTTTGAACGGTAAAATAAAGGTTTTGATTGTAGATGATTCCGCTGTCGTGAGAAAAATTCTCTCTTCCGGCCTGAGTAAATACCCTGACATTGAAGTTGTAGGTACAGCGCCTGACCCGTTTGTCGCCAGAGATAAGATAGTAACGCTAAAACCTGATGTTGTGACTTTAGATGTAGAAATGCCGCGGATGGACGGGATATCTTTTTTGCAGAGATTGATGGCGTATTATCCTTTGCCGGTAATTATGGTAAGTTCTTTGACACAATCAGGCTGTGAAACCACATTAAAAGCATTAGAGGTTGGGGCGGTGGATTTTGTGGCGAAACCCACACTGGATGTTTCAAACTCTCTTAACGACGTCATAGATGAATTGGCGGAAAAGATAAGGACATCCGTAAGGGTCAAAATTAAAAAAAAGGTGTTAAAAACAACTGATACAAAACGCCCACAAACAAGCCAGGCACTAATTAAAACCACGCATAAAATTGTTGCTATCGGCGCTTCCACTGGAGGCACAGAAGCATTGAAAGAAGTGTTGACACAAATGCCTCCTAATGCACCCGGCATAGTAATCGTGCAGCATATGCCGGCTTTATTTACAAAAGCATTTGCCGACCGACTGAATACCCTATGTGCTATACGTGTAAGCGAGGCGAAGGATGGAGAAAGTGTTGTTCCTGGAACTGCGCTGATCGCGCCGGGTGGTTACCATATGGCGCTAAACAGGAGTGGCGCGAGGTATTACGTTACCATAAACCAGGATCCCCCCGTTCGCAGACACAGGCCATCCGTGGAAGTATTATTCGAATCTGTTGCAAAATATGCCGGAGCCAATGCAATCGGCGTCATTATGACGGGCATGGGCGATGACGGTGCAAGTGGTCTCTTGAAAATGAAGGAGGCAGGGGCGAATACTATCGCTCAGGATGAAGAGAGTTGCGTTGTATTTGGCATGCCGAAAGAGGCGATTAAACTGGGAGCGGCGGAAAAAATAGTATCTCTCGAAAAAATTCCTTCCGCCATCTTATCATTTCTGAATTGACGCGATTCTGACCGATTCGAGAAAACGCCTTAACAATCTGATATCTGATGCAAAATGGATGTGTACATAGGAACAAAGCGCACGCGATGTAAAGAAGCCTTCCTGTTTTGGTTTATCATGTCCTTCTTTCACAATTTCATAGGCAGAAGGCGTATGCCCGGGTATCTGGTGCAGTGATGACCAGTGAAATTCGTGCGCTCTGAATACCTCGTCTTTTCTACATAACAGGGTATCGTGGATACCCTTCACGGTAATATACCCCAGGCCCTGCCTCTTTTGCTCCATTTTCGTGCCACCCTTAAAGAGTCCACACATTTCATATGACTTGTTATTAAACGCTGTTAAATGCTCAAGCAAATACATCATTCCCCCGCATTCACCATAGAATACTACCCCGTTCTTATATGCCTTTCTTATCGATTCCTTCATAGTGGTATTTGACGAAAGCAATGGAGCATGCAATTCCGGAAAACCGCCTCCTATATAAATGGCAGAAACATCCGCCGGCACATATTTATCATACATAGGGCTGAAATAGGCAAGTTCAACACCATATGCCTCCAGCAAATCAAGATTATCATGGTAATAAAAATTAAACGCCTCATCCATTGCGACCGCAATTCTTAAATTATATCGTTCCGAAATGCCGCTAAATATCTTCTTTTGAAAAGAAGGAAGCTTGTCCGCCGAGAAACCAATGTCAATTATTCTTTCTATATCAACCGTCTTTGATAATATGTCTCCTATTTTCTGATACACGGCTTTGGAAAACTCCTGTTCTATGGAAGGTACAAGTCCCAGGTGGCGCTCCGGCAGTCCTATTTCATCATTCTTCGGCAGATATCCGAGCACAGGAATGCCGCTGTTCTCTTCAATTGATTTTTTAACAGCATTGTAATGCCGCTCGCTTCCCACCCTGTTCAAAATTATTCCATGGATAGCTAATTCCTCATCAAACTTTTTGAAACCCAGAGCCACCGCCCCCGCACTCCCTGACATACCCTTTGCATCCATCACCAGTATTACCGGTGCTTTTAATACCTTTGAAAGACCGGCGGAACTTCCGGATTCCGTTCCATTTAATGAGCCGTCAAACAGCCCCATTACCCCTTCTATGAGGGCAATATCCGCATTGTCCATCGCATGGTCAAACAATTCTAGGCATACATCCCTGCTCATGAGCCATGTGTCCAGATTACGGGACAATCTGCCGGTAATGGCCGTATGATGCGAAGGGTCAATATAATCAGGCCCCGTTTTAAAGCCCTGTACGGAGTATCCCTTTTCTTTTAATGCCGACATTAAACCAAGGGTAACGGTTGTTTTGCCAGCACCGCTATGCGTGCCTGCTACCAATATTCTCGGATAAGCTGATGATGATTTTTCCATAGTTCAACGTTTGGTACTTTATCAGTAATTTCTTTGCACTTTTTGGCAAAATATTCGTAACTATTCAGCATGAATGATACACACTGAATAGTTACGAAATGGCTCTATTATACAGACTTCGTCAGGAATCCCTAATAAAAACAACTATTCCATGTTTAAAAATTCCACACAACCGAAGCCATTATCCGCCAATCCACTACCTGCTGAATGCCTCTTACATGCTGATATAGCGGATACTGAAATTTCAAGTCGGTGCTGCATCCCGTCTTAGGGATTTTTACATTAACAAGGGGTGTAACGTAAAATGCTGTGATACCCGTGTTGTCAGGATTGTCAAGCAGAGACGTTTCAGGTCTTGAGAAATTATTATCATGGTCATTGTTACTGCCTGTGTGAAGTCCGTTTAATTCAAGCCCGGGGCTGATATATTTATTCACAGGATATCTTGCAGAAATATCTAATGAAATCTGATCGCCAAACTCGTAACCTTCGTCTCCTGCCGTTGTAAGCTGGTAGAGCAGATTCCCTTGCAAAACAAAGGGGGAAAATTCACGCATATAATTAACAAGGAAAAGAGGATCCCATGAGCCTGTTCCCAATTGCATCATAGCATGCACACGATTGCCGGAATCGGTATTTTCGTCATTTTTACCGGTAGGAGTTTTTAGTCCAAACCCGACCATAAGCCTCTCTGCAGGGCGATCAATCTCATTTTCACGCAGGGAGTATAATCCCATAATGGATATATCACCAAGCCCTTCAACAGTTTCCATCTCCATTTTCATATCCATGTCCATAAAATGTTCCCCGTCCATTTGATGCCGCATCCGCATTTTCATGTCCATATCATTGATAAGATAGGGAACGGAAACAAGAAACTGTAATCGGTCTGTGGCTGCATATGAACCGGTAATCGTGTATTTCTGCATAATCATTCTCGTAGGTATTGTAAAACTTTTTGACCCTTCAGGCATATCAGGCCACTCAGAAGCAACCTTATCCAATAATGTGTTGCTGCCGATACGACTGTCACCGTCCCTTATTGTCTCCATTTTCGTATAGACATACTGAAGTGACAACCCAAATTTATCTCCAAAAGTTACTTCCGAAATTGTTGAGCCTGAAAGGCTGCATGCAAGGCCGCATTCGCCTAAAGCAAATACCGCCCTGTTGACAAATAATAAAAACAAAGCCATCGTTATTAGAATTCTCATACAACAGACCCTTTCCTGAGAATAGAAAAACAAGATAAAGACAGTGGAGGGACAGGTTTTAAGTCTGTCCCTCCACCAGAACCATAACATTAAAAAATTATGTAAAAAGCATCATTAATGATTATGTCCGCTATGGTCTTCATGCTCTCCATCGTCTTTATCTTTTTTACCACCTTTTCCATTCTTCCCTTCTGCAGGCCAATATCCGTCTACCGGCAGGTATTCATCAATTGCCTCATCTGAAGGATACACACTGATCTCAAATCCTCCATCGCACCCCTCAGGAAGGGGATTGTTTTCAAGGTCTCTTACTACCTTAAGGTACGGCCAAAAGCCAACGGAAACGACGTCTTCGTCATCAAACTTTTTCGTTAAACGGCCAATCCAGATATCGGCACGGTCGGTATCGTCTGTGGATTTGGTACAATAATTGGCAATGGCAATGTATACGGTAAGCGCTGTTGCGCAGGAATCCGGTTTGAATGTAGGAAAGGTTGCGCTCCATGGAATAACCCCCAGATAACCATCCTTCAGATTCCCATTTGTAAATACAAAAGCCCTGACGTCTTCTGTTTTTTCAGTACCATGCGAGGTAAATGCCGGGACAGATCCCTCCAGTGTTTTTATTTTTTTAAAAAGACTGTTTACCGCAGGTTTCGCGCCCATGACAGGATTGCCTTCTATATGATCGTGAAGATTAACCGACTCTTCTGTATCAGATCGCTCGGCAATAGAATCCGCACCATTGGGGAAAACAACACTTTGCGCCCGTATGGATTGTCCGTCGCACCCGTGAGTTATACTAAAATAATTAAGGCTGGTCGTTCCTTCAAGTTCATCACGGGAATTGTAACTATCCGGGGTATTTTTCGACATGACCGTTGTATGGGCAATAGCATTCCCCGAAATAATCATTGCCCCTAAAAATGAGATAATGGGAATATATCTTTTAGGTTGTAACATATGTTATTTTCTCCTGTTTTTAAAATGAGTATAATTCGAATGCATCAGGCTTTCATGCCTGATACTGACAAAATATAAGGCAGAAAACAGGCCGTCGCAGCCAAAAACATATGATGGGGTGCTCTGGTGTGCAAACACTATCTCTGTTCATCTGCCGCATCTTATTTTATCGAAGGGTATATTGTTTTGTGTTGTAACAAAAGGTGGATTTATGAGAGGTAACGCGGTGGCTTTTCAGGAGGCGAAACTACAGGTTCGCATGGTTGAATGAATGGGTCATTGCAGAGAAAACATAAAAATGCCAATCGGTAGTCTGTTGCAGGGTCTTCCAGTATGTATTTAAGATTGCCCTTTATAAAAGCCAGTGTATCGCTTCCCGATTTACATTGTATACTGCTTATGAAAGAATGAAATCCGTTTTTCTGTTGCTTTGCATCATTTTGTGACACTAAACGGTCTCCGGCAGGAAAACAACAGCAATTTGTCCTGCAATCCGCTTCGGATTTGCAGCCACATTCATGATCCATACACGAAAATGCAACCTGCTTTTTCGGAGGGTTAATAACAATGCCGGCGCTGCATAACGCCAAAAACACCATAATCAGTATCTGAAAACAGGCGATACTATTTCTGATTCTGTTCATTCTCATAATTGATAGAATTGAGTTTTATCCTTTACAGAAAAGGCACATTTTATTCCCGGAAGACAACATTTACAAGCATATTATCTTGCGGTAAATCAGTCGCCGTTGACGGAAGATTTTTCCTGCATGGGTGTTTTTCAAAAAACCGAAACCGTTTACAGGTTTTCAAACGGGGATTGTCGCATAAAAAATGGTGCAATATTTCCTTTGATATAATACGGGTAACGAATAAAATAGAGCCTGTTAATAAATGGTGAAATCCGAAACACTAAATCCGAAGCAAATTCTAATGACAAAATGATTTGAAATTCTAAACAAGTGCACCTTTAGTATCTCGCGTCTCGTGCTTCATATTGTTGCCTGCCTGTGCGTGATTGCACGCAGACAGGTATGTTTTGGATTTGTTTTGAATTTTATGCTTTGTTATTCGGATTTGTTTCGTACTTCGTATTTCGTATTTTTTATTTCCTGTTTGTTTGGTTCTGGCTATGCCAGTTTAGGAAAGGCAGTATGATATGGCAGGTTTATTCCGAAGGGGAACGATGGTTTCCGATGAAAGAGAAAAAAATAGTAAATCAAAAAAGGAGGTTGGGATGGGAGAGGGAAATATAACGTATTTGACGCCGGATGCGGAGTTCAGGGGTACTATTAAGTTTACCAGAACGCTAAAAATTGACGGAAAATTTGACGGAGAGATGTTAACAGACGAAGGAGAGGTTATTGTCGGAAGCACCGGCGTTGTCAAGGCGAATGTTAAGGTGAAGAATGCCATTGTCGAGGGGCAAGTGGACGGAAATATTATCGCTTCTGAAAGGGTTGAACTTAGGAAAAACGCAAAATTAATGGGGGATTTGCAGGCGAAAACGCTTGTAATTGACGAAGGCGTTATATTTGTCGGCAAATGCAGCGTACATCCTGAAGGATTTACGGAGAGGCCTAAAATGAACGAAAACAAGACGGCAGGTAAAGCCCTGTAGGCTGGAGGTACGAAGTACGATTTAAAATCTAAAATCGTACTTCGTAAATCTAAAAGTAACGAGGTTTTTACAGAGCATGCGATATCCCCCTTATTTGTGGTATTTTTAATCTGATGAAGTTTAAAAACAATGAAGTGCCTGATGTTATCGAAATAACATGCCCCTATTGCAAGGGCTGTCTTACCGTATCGGTTTATTGCGAGTCGATACTATGCAGCCATTGTAGCCGGCATGTCAATGTGAAAGAAATCCTTTCCCCTTCCCAAAAAGCAAAAAGCACAACTGTTGGGAAAAGAGAGGTTTTTTGTTTTAAGTGCGGGAAGGGAATTTATGCAGATAAAAACGCGCAGGCGGTATCATGTATTTATTGTTATAACCGAAATGAACTGAGCGATTACAAGGTAAAATCGATTTTAGGAAGAAATCTTCAGACTCACGGTACGTTGTATTTAAAGAAAAAAGGAACGATAGAGATATCAAATATTTTGGTTGGGAATGCCTTTATCGATGGCAAAATAAACGGCGACCTCACCGCAATGGGCGCGGTGGAAATTTTAAAACATGGAGAAGTTCATGGCACAATAACCTGCCGTAAATTAATAGTAAAAAAAGGCGGTATTTTTGAAGGAAGTGTACGAATGTTGCAAGGCGAGGCAAGGCCTTAACCAATCGGCAATCGGTAGTCCTCAATCTGCAAATTGCCGACTACCGACTAACGACTGCTATCGGGCAAGTTTCGTATTGTACTGCTGCTGGAATTTGAAGAGGGAGGCGTTGTGGAAAAAGAAGTTGCCGTACTCTATAAATGGGCGTCTGTACTTGCCCTTATTACTATATTTTATAATATTGCGGAAGGCGGCGTTTCTGTTGGTTTTGGGCTCGGAGATGAGACTGTTTCACTTTTTGGTTTTGGATTAGATTCATTTGTGGAAGTGATTTCAGGCGTAGGCATCTGGCATATGGTGAGGAGGCAGCGGAAGAACCCTGCTGCGGTACCTGATATATTTGAACGACAAGCGCTCCGGATAACGGGTTTTGCCTTTTATTTGCTTACGTTTGGGCTTGCAGGTACTGCCATAGTAAATATTTTTACCCATCATCATCCGGAAACTACGTTTTGGGGTATTATTATCGCAGCAGTCTCTATTGTCACCATGTGGATATTGATTCATTATAAGGTGAAAATTGGCAAGGCGCTTCGCTCTCCGGCGATATTAGCCGATGCAAATTGTACAAAAACGTGTGTATATCTTTCCTTTGCGCTCCTTTTTGCGAGCATCGGTTATGAACTTACCGGTATAGGCTGGTTTGACTCAATTGGTGCGGTAGTGATCGCAGGTTTTTCCTGGAAGGAGGGTCGGGAATCATTTTTGAAGGCAAAGGGTATCGGATGTAAGTGCCAGACAAATTGCCCCTGAACATTTATACTCAGACGGTTCACCATTTGTGGTATAGCTAAAAGCACCTATTTTTAGAGTAATTTCAGAACTCCTGAATTTAGAGTTTGAGAGCATTATTATTTTGTTGAGGCGATTGTTATGCGGACAGAATATATTCACAAAGCAATGGATATGGCGAAGTACGGGATAATTGAAGATAACCATACATACTGGGGAGAGATGCCATGTTTTAAGGGGGTATGAGGCAGGGCAAAGACGCTTGAAGAATGCCGTGAGGAATTGCGGGAAACCCTCGAAGAATGGATTGTATTCAGGTTAAAAAATCAACTTGAACTGCCTGAAATTGGTCGCAAAATTGATTAATAATATGGATAAGGTTATTTCAAGCGGACCAATTTGTTGCGGAGCGTGGTTCTTGGAATACCGAGTATTTCTGCCATCTTCACCTGATTACCGTTTGTTTTCTGGTGCGCCCATTCGATAAGTCTTTTTTCTACCTCGGTAAGAACATCGTGTAATTGAATTGTTTGAGTGTTTGATAAATCCATAGAAATGAGTTTTTTGTGGATTTCTACTCTTTTTAAATAATCAGGCAGTGTATCGATAGTAATGCCATGAGAATGGGAAAACGCAACGGCATGTTCTATTACATTTTCAAGTTCTCTTACATTTCCGGGCCAGTTATATTCCATAAGAACATTTAAGGTTTCCCTGGAGACTCCCGGCAAGGCGTCTTCATGCCTTGATACAAATTTTTTAAGAAAATAATTGATTAAACGAGGGATATCGTCCTTCCTTTCACGAAGGGGGGGAATGGTAATCGGCACCACGTTTAACCGGTAAAACAAATCTTCCCGGAACTCTCCCTTTTTTGCCAGTAGCAGAAGATCTTTTTTGGTGGCGCAAATGATCCTTACGTTAATGGAAAGGGTTTTTTCGCCGCCTACTCTTTCAAATGTCCTTTCCTGGATTACCCGCAACAATTTTACCTGCATATCCAAAGGGATGTCATCCACATCGTCGAGGAAAATAGAGCCTCCGTTTGCAAGCTCAAATCTGCCGCGTCTTGTCTTTATCGCACCGGTAAAGGAGCCTTTTTCATGTCCGAAAAGTTCGCTTTCCAGTATTTCTCTGTTTAGGGCGGCGCAGCTTACCCGGATAAAGGGACCCATTTTCCTGCCGCTATGATAATGCACTGCCCCCGCAATTTTTTCTTTGCCGGTACCGCTCTCTCCCTGTATGAGAATGGTGGAATCTCTGTCAGATATTTCTTTTACCGTTTCAATAAGTTTTTTCATTGCGTGACTGCTTCCAACGATATTATGAAACTCAAATTCAGATTGTATTTCTCTTCTCAGGCGGGTCACTTCAGCGGTTGTGTTTTTGTGTTGAAGCGCCCTTTGTAACTTAATGATCAATTCGTCAGTGGAAAAGGGTTTTGCAATATAGTCATACGCCCCTTCCTTTGTTGCGGCGACAGCGCTTTCGAGGGTTCCATACGCAGTCATAATTACGACTATAATGTCCGGATTATAATTTTTAATTTCTTTTAACAGCTCCATGCCATTCATGTTTGGCAATCGTAAGTCCGTCACCACTATGTCAAATTCTTCCGACCTTATCAAACTCATCCCTTCATTTGCGTTGTCAACAGAACTTACATCATACCCTTCTTTTTTTAACTGACTCTCCAGTGAAATCCTCATTAGTTTTTCATCATCGACAATTAAAATCTTGTTGCTCATGTGAAACTCCTAAACTGGCATTGCCAGAACAAAATAAGCACGAAATACGAAATACGAAAGGCGGAACCAAAGATTACACAGATTGTACAGATTAAAAAAATTAAACATTCGGATTTTACCATTTAATATTTAAACCGCCGGTTCTCAAGCTGGAGCTTGGGAACTAGCGGTTTTTTTCATAGAACTAAAGTATAAAATTATTTTATCCTCTCCATTCTGCCGCGGTGGTTTTTTTTAAGTTAACAGGAAAATATTGCTATTGTAAAGAGAAAGTGTTTTTTAGTCGCTGTTTTACGTCATTGTACGGTTTTCCCAGGCGTCTTTATCCGCAGTCCTTGCTACGTTGTTGCCTTTCTCACAGGCAAACATATAGAGAATGTTGTTCCTTTGCCGGGCTTGCTATCCACAAAAATGTTTCCGTCATGGTCTTCCACAATCCTTTTGCTAATGGCAAGTCCCAGGCCGCTTCCCATTTCTTTTGTGGTGAAAAAAGGGTTGAAGATCCTGCTGGCAATATCATCGTTAATGCCAGGCCCGGTATCGGTAATTTTTATGTGTATGCTTGATTTCAGATGGTTGCAATGGCCGGTGGCAATGGTGAGTTTTCCGCCGTCATCCATGCAGTCAAGCGCGTTTACCAGAATGTTAATTATCACCTGTGAAATCTGATCAGCATCTGCGTAAATTTCCGGCAAGCCGGAAAACAGACGTTCTTCCAGTGTTATCCGTTGTTCTTTGATGCGGTGATCCAAAAACCGTATGGAATTTCTTACTACCGTATTTACGCAATGATTGTCCATATGTGTTGAATAAGGACGGGAAAATGCCATGAGCTGTTTTACAATAACTTCTATCCTTTTCAATCCTTCTGCCATTAATTCCAGAAATTCTTTGTTTTGTGAAATATTTTCCGGTTCCCTGGACATCATTTTTACGAAATTTAGCAATCCTCCCAGCGGGTTGTTTATTTCATGGGCAACGCCCGCCGCCAATTCGCCGACAGCGGCAAGGCGTTCGGTTTGAATAAGCTGCATTTCCATCCTTTTTCTTTCGGTGACGTCCCTGCAAATCCATTGAATCGTCCTTTTTTTGCCATATGCAATAATACTTGCGCTAATGCTCGTGGGGATGATTCTTCCGTCAGCATGCTGGCAATCAAGGTTGTCCAGCATACCGGAGCCTTTCTTATTTATTTCACGCCATAAATGTTTGGTTTTTTGCCGGTCATATTCCGGCACAATCTCCCATATTTTTCTCCGGCTTAATTCCTTTTTTGTGTATCCCGATAGTTCTTCCGCCTTTTTGTTTGAATCAACAATATGCGCCATATCCGGGTCAAGGGTGAAAATGGCGTCATTGGCAAGATTTATTGATTCCCTGTATTTTTCTTCAGAAGCCCTCAACTGAGAGGTTCTCTCTCTTATTCTTTGTTCAAGTCCTGCGTATGATTCTTCCAGCTTTTCTGCCATTTTGTTAAACTCGGACGCAAGCCTGCCAACCTCATCTCCTGATTTAATTGATATTCTGTGGTTAAGGCTTCCCTTGCCAATTGCTTCCGCTCCCTTCACCAGTTGAAGAATCGGCTGAGTTATTCCATGGGTAATGATGAAAACGATAGCTATGATAACGAGGACGCTTGCGCTGACTAAGGTAATGACATGTATTTTTAATTTTGTAATGGGCTTAAAGGCCTCCTGTTTGTCCTGCTTTACCAGCAGCCCCCACTTTACAGGGGAAATATGGCGGAAAGCGCAAAGGACTTCTACCCCTCTGTAATCATACGCTTCCATAATGCCTTCTTCCATAGAGTCGAGCATAAAAGATTCAGGCGCTATTAGTCTTATGGGAATACTCAGGCTTAGTGCAGTATTTGCCAAATGGCGCGAGTTGTTGAGAAATATCAACTTGTTGCCATTGCGGCGTACTAATAACGTTTCGCCGGTATCTTCCCTTCCCGGCCAGTCCTGCATTAACGCATTGATGGAGTCTTCCGTGTTTACCCTGATAAGAACAATGCCATTGACTTCGTCCGTTTCCTCCATAGTTATCGGATCAGTGAGTTTTGTTGTACTAAAGAAAGTCATGCCTATTTGCTTTGTATATTCTGAATAGTGGATATCTTTAAAAGGCATTCCCTTATTATTCAGGACATCAAGGTAATAAGGGAAATCCTTGTCGAACATACCGATATTGGAAGGGTTCGTGGATATAACAATTTCACCGTTTTCAATATCGAGGATAGATATCTCATCACAATAAATGAGTTTTTCCTTAAGGCTGTTTAAATATTCTGACAACCGGTTATAATACACCCTTCCGATCTCGGTTTCTTTCATACTGCCGATGGTGCGAAATGCTTTTCTCAGATACAGCAGATTGGAAAAAGATACCTCTAAAGATTTGTTTGTAGAAAGAACGCTAATATCTACGACCCTTTCCTGTAGCCAACTGTTCAGTTGTGTTTTTTTTAAATCAGCAATAGAAGTGAGTTTTTCCACCACTTTTTCGCTTAATGCCTTTTTCCCTTTTTTGTATGAAGTACTGATTACTACAAGAATCGGGATGGTAGTAATTAGTATAAGATAGAAAATAAGTTTTATTTTTATGGTCTTGAAAAAACGGAAATATGTTTTTTTCTGTTTGGGCATATTTTTTTCTGCAGTTTTCAACGGCAGTTCCAATCCTGGTTAAGTATAAGAAAGTTCATATAAATTAAACCCCGCAATGGGCATGGCAATCGCGGTATAACGACAATTTTTTCGGGTTTAGACCCTAATCCGGACAAGCAAGAATCAAACAAGCGCGAAATAAAAAATACGAAATACGAAATACGAAACAAATTTCAAAATACAAAATCCTAATAAAAAAACGGTAACACGTTAGTCTTTTGAAACTGGAAATTGTTATTTGTAGTGCGACGAGGTTCGTCGCACTACATGAATTTAGTGGGCTTAGATATTTTAAGTAAGGAACGAGCAGCAACTGTTTATATCATCCGCCCCCTACGCTTACGGCAAGCAGCGCTATTATTGAAATTTTTCAAAGAACTAAAGTATTACAAAAAAACGGGGTTTTGAATATTTCCCCTGCTTGTTTCCAAACGCTGGCTTGAAAACAAGACTACAAAAAATAGCTTAAGCACATGTACCGCAATATGATATGACTATAAAACCATTTTCATCGTTTCTGGGTATTGCTAATGCAACATGATGACTGTTTGGGAAAAAGCAGGAATCCTCCCCTTACCCCTCCAAAGCGGGAGAATGTCCCCCGGTGGCGGGGGTACAGGGGGTGGATTCGTATTTAGCATTTCGGATTTACCATTAAATATTTTGCCAAAACATGCAAAGAAATTACAGCTAAGGTACTAAAAGGCAGTTTTTACTTTTTCAAAAGACTAAAGTGTTACAAAAACGTTTATTTTACTATCCGTTCAATTTTTATATAATATTTAATCTGAATGTGATACAAATAATAAAAAAGGACTTTATTTGGCTAATTTACAGGAGCAAATGTTATGTTGAAAAAAATGAACCTTTCTTTTATTTCCTGTTTTTGCATTATAGTAACAATTCTTATTCAGTTCAAATCTATCCATGCCGAAGATGCGGATATTCCATGGCAGATGTTTCGAAGGGATTTGCAGCATACCGGCCAAAGCCCTTTTGTTGGGCCAAAAAACAGTGAGGTAAAGTGGGCTTTTAAAATTGATACGCGTATTACCTCATCTCCTGCAGTAGGGTGTGACGGCGTCATTTATTTCGGCTCGGTAGACGGCAGATTATATGCTCTTAACCAGGATGGTGCAGAAAAATGGGTACTTCAGGTAGGTGACGAAATAACAGCTTCTCCTGCTATCGGAAGGGATGGGACAATTTATATTGGTTCGCGGGATAAAAAAATGTATGCTGTTTCTCCTGAAGGAAAGGTAGTGTGGACTTATAAAACGGAGGGTATCATTCTCTCCTCGGCAGCGGTAACGAAAGATGCCGTATATTTC
Source organism: Candidatus Kuenenia sp. (assembly GCF_027493735.1). Taxonomy (NCBI): domain Bacteria; kingdom Pseudomonadati; phylum Planctomycetota; class Candidatus Brocadiia; order Candidatus Brocadiales; family Candidatus Brocadiaceae; genus Candidatus Kuenenia; species Candidatus Kuenenia sp. The sequence goes on along the minus strand of NZ_JAOSKF010000018.1, from coordinate 101,044 downwards.
GGCGCTGATGATAACAACCTCTACGTCCTCTCGCTTGATGGAACATTAAAATGGAGATATACTGCCCCAAGCAATTTAAAAGCCTCCCCTTCCCTATGGGATGATGGCTCGGTCTGTATCTTTGCAGAAAAAGGCACCCTTCATGCAATTTCCGCTGATGGCGCCCAGAAGTGGGTAAAAAGAGTGGGGTCTGGCGTCTATTCCTCGTTTTCATCCCCCGCTATCGGAAAAGATGGGGTGGTGTATGTCGGCGCGGATAATGGGAGAATGGTTGCCATAAATCCTGACGGAAACATTCGCTGGTATGTCAATACCGGCAAAGCGGTGCATAGCAGTCCTGCAATAGGAAAGGATGGGGCAATTGTGTTCGGCGCATATAATGGCTTTGTATATGCTATTTATCCTGACTGTAAATTAAAGTGGAGCTTTAGAACAGGGGGTTGGGTAGAATCATCCCCTGCAATCGATGCCGATGGAACTGTTTACATTGGTTCCAGTGACGGAAAACTTTATGCCATCGACTCAAAAGGCAATTTGAAATGGTCATTCCAAACAATGGCCGCGGTTGAAGCATCACCTGCCATTGGGCCAAATGGCGCAATTTACATCGGTTCCAATGATAATCATTTTTATGCAATTGGCGGGGAAGAAAGAGATACTCCAGTGCCTCTGTTCGATAAATAGTACCTTAACATATGAGGTACTATTTAAAATCGTACATCCCAAACCGTAATTCGTAAATCTAAAAAGATGAATAGCAAAGGGAAAATCAGTAGACGAGGTTTTTTAAAGACAGGCATTGCCGTAGGCGCGGGAGTGTATGGACTTCCGTATCTTCGTGCAATAAAGAAGAAACCTACGCTGAAACAATTGAAGGAACATGATCTGAAGCCAGGGATAGTTGTGGTTCACGGAGATAGTGCAAACGCAAATGGAGAAGATGTGGTTGTTAAAGAAATGGTAAGGCGTGCAATAAGCGCACTGGGTGGGATGCGTAAACTTGTTTCCAATGGCGACCGGGTACTTATCAAGCCAAACATTGCATGGAACCAGTCTCCGGAATTTGCAGCCAATACAAACCCCTGCGTCGTTGCCGCGCTTGTTGCATTATGTAAAGATGCAGGTGCCCGTTCGGTAGTGGTTATGGACCATACATGTTCCGCAAACCCAGAAACATCTTACAATAGGAGCGGCATTGTTTCCGCCGCCATCCGGGCTGGTGCGAAGGTTTCATACATAAACAAAAATCGGTTCAGGGATTTTGTTATCCCGGACGGCACGGTTTTAAAACAGTGGTCATTTTACGAGGAAATGGTGTATAAGGACGAAGTCGACGTCCTCATTAATGTGCCCATAGCGAAACAACATGGCACATCAAGGCTTTCCATGGCTTTGAAAAATGTCTTTGGCATGATCGGAGGAGACAGGGGAAGTCTGCATACCGATATACACCCAAAAATTGCAGATCTCAACAAATTTGTGAAAGTAGATCTTACCGTGCTTGACGCCTTCAGGATTTTAAAAAAGAACGGACCCACTGGCGGACGGCTGGATGATGTAGATAATTCGCAGGAACACGCAAGGCGCATCATTGTCAGCACTGACCCCGTTGCAGTTGACGCATATGGCGCAACATTGTTTGGCATTCAGCCAAAGGACGTGGGCTATATCAGGAAATCCCATGAAGAGGGATTAGGGGAAATCGATTATACATCAATGGGTTTTGAAGAATTTCACGTGTAATCAACGGCGATGCAGGACAAACACACACAAAACAATTGGCCTTTTCATTTCCGCAGGGTCATACAATACATTAGCTTCTCGGCATTCATTTATCTGCTGCTCTTTTTAGATCCTCTAACCGAAAGAGATGCACCGGCGAACATATTTCTTCGCATGAGGCCCCTTTCTGCTATAGGGGCAATGATGGCGGTAAGGGCGTTTATTTTCAACTACTGGCCTGCATTCATTGTCTTATTGCTAACGATACCCTTTGGGCGCTATTTCTGCGCGTGGATTTGCCCTCTGGGAACAACAATAGATATCACAGACCGTTTTTTTGCCAGTTTTCGAAAACATGCGCAAAGAAGGCTCTATGACGGAAGATGTCTGAAATACTATCTCCTTGCATTTCTTTTATTAAGCCTGCTCCTGGGGCTGCAATGCGCCGGATGGTTTGATCCCCTCTCCATCGCGACAAGCGTATTTGCAATGAGTATCCATCCTTATATTATCCATCTGGACGATTCCCTTTTTGTTTATTTGGAACATATTCCTCTTTTGGGTTATTTATTTTCCTTTTTTCATGCCTTTTTCCAGAAAATCCTTTTTGCCTGGCATGCCCCTTTCTTCCGTTCACACGGAATCATTTTGTTTGCCTTTGTGATCATCATTGCCTTTGGAATGGTATTGCGGCGCTACTGGTGCAGGAATATTTGTCCGATGGGTGCGCTGTTTGCTCTTTTCTCCGACTGGTCATTCTTTAAACGGAATGTTTCGTCAACATGCACAAGCTGCGGTTTGTGTGTTGAAAAATGCGGTATGGGTGCAATGGAAAGCGATGGGAAAAGCACGAAAGAGGGAGAGTGTATTTTGTGTATGACCTGCCGGAAGGTGTGTCCGGAACAGAGTGTCACCTTCAGGAGGTTTCAGCCTTCTTTGCAAAAACATGCTATCAGCCTTTCCAGGAGGGCATTTGTTGTAAGCGGGATTACCGGCGCGGCAATCGCCCCTTTTTTGAAATTAAACTACCGGAAAAAAATAAACAAGGAAACCGTTTCCATAATTCGTCCGCCAGGTGCGGTGAATGAAAAAGAATTTATTGCCCGCTGCATACGGTGCGGGGAGTGTATGAAGGTTTGCAAAACGAACGGACTGCATCCTGTGTTATTGGAATATGGCATTGAAGGCATATGGACGCCGCAATTAATACCCCGGATAGGATATTGTGATTATGGATGTGTGCTGTGCACACGGGTATGTCCGTCAGGGGCTATAAAACCTTTGCCGCTTGAAGAAAAACGGTGGGTCGCGTTAGGAAAGGCCAGAATAGACCATAACAGATGTATTCCATGGGTGGGCTATTCACGCCTTCCCGAACTGAAGAAGGAATGGCAGGATTTTAATTGCGGTGTATGTGAAGAGGTGTGCCCCGTTCCGACAAAGGCGATCCATTTTAATACCTATGTGGACGAACAAGGCCGGGAAATTCGCAGGCCTTTTGTAAGAGAAGATGTTTGCGTAGGGTGCGGTTTCTGTGAAAAGGTCTGCCCCGTTTTAGGGACTTCCGCTATTGTCGTGGAAGGCATCCAGCCGCAAACTACGGTAAAAAAAGAAAGGTCTGTAAAAATAGTATCGTCCGGCAACTTTCTCCCCAAAACACTTGGAAAGTGGAAAAGGATTGCAGAGCCGAGGATTTACGAAGGAGGCGAAAAATTATATGAATATATAAATGGAGGCGCGGAGCTGTATTTAGCGTATTCGTTTATCCGGGTGACGAATGCGGAGTATGGAGATGATACAGGGAAGAGGATTTCCATAGATGTTTGGGAGTTTGAAACTGCGGAAGACGCATTCGGCGTCTTCACAAAAGACCGTGCGGGTATTGGGATACCATTAGGCAACAGGGCGTCTTTGTTTGAAAATTACTTGTGTGTATGGAATGATGTGTATTGCATAAAGGTAGCGCCATGGGAGGGCAGTATTTCTGGCGGAGAAATTACTTCTTTTGGTAAATCCATTATCGATTTAATGCCCTACAAAAAAGAAATCCTCCCCGATATAGTACGTTATTTGCCGGAGGATTCTCTTGTGAAAGAAAGCCTGAAATTTTTTCACGAAAAGATCATTCTGGATAATATCTATATATCCGATAATTTTATTGAAGAAAATGTATTTCATTTAAGCAAACAGACGGACGCCCTTATCGCAGAATACAAAACGAGGGAAGAGACCGCCCCTTTACTGCTACTGTTGATAAAATATCCAGACCGTGATGCGACATCAATCGCATTTGAAGCGGTGGTTCAGTTGTGGAGGTCATGGGGAGAAAAAGAGACGCACTCAAATGCCATCCATACCTTTCAAAACGAAAACGGATACTTTACCTCATGGTTGCAGGAAAAACATCTTCTGTCAGCAACATTTCTTTCCCAAAAAAAGGAAGAGGGTGAAGAATTGCTTCGCCGTGTACTGCAAAATGATAAAATCAAATAAAGGACTCGAGCGGTCGGCAATCTACAATCGGCTTTCAATAGAGGCCAGAGGTCGGAGGTCAGATGTCCGCGAAAAACTCTGACTTCTGAAATTGGCAATCGGCAAAATTGCAGATTGAGGGTTGCGCCTTGCGCTTTTCCCCCGGAGCTATTTATTTGACGCCGAATTAATTATTGACAAAAAAATGAATGATTTTATAATGTACTTACTAAAACAATAGCTCTTTTTTATAGTAACTATTGATAAAGGCAAACCAGTCGTGAGGCTGGGACGCAAAGCAAAGAGTCTTTAACTTATTCAGCGGCGCACAAAGCGTAAAACAAAAAATCCGCAGAAGGATGAAGAGAAAAATTTCGCGATACCGCTAAACAGTGAAGAAAGCCCTGCTACCGAATAAAAAACTGTATAACGTTTATTTTATTCCGTAGCAGGGCTTTTTTATTTATTACTATAGTGTGATTTAAAATGAATACAATGAGAAATCGTACATACGAAAAGATTATTCAATATGTGTCGTTAACAATGATTGTTGCGGCAGGAGGTATTATTGGCGCCTTGCCTCTTATTAGCAGCAGTTCCGCAGAGGTAAGAACGGTGATATCGGAAAGCGATATGCTGAGAGCGGCATTTGCACAAAAAATATCTCAGATTTGCGAGATAGATACAATAGATACAAAGGAAAGACCGTGGCAATATATTGTTATACACCATAGCGCTTCAGAGAAAGGAAATGCAACCCGGTTTGATACCTATCATAGAGAAAAGAAAGGGTGGAAGTATGGATTGGCATATCACTTTGTGATTGGCAATGGAACTCTTTCTGGCGATGGAGAAATAGAGGTAGGAAATCGCTGGAAGAACCAAATTCATGGCGCTCACACGGCAAATATGGATTGCAACCAGGTGGCGATAGGCATTTGCCTCGTGGGTGATTTTGAAAACGGCGGGAAACCTTCTGAGGATCAATTTGATTCGCTGGTTAGGTTGACCCGTTATCTTTCCTCGAAATATGACATCCCTTTATCGAACATCATATTACATAGCCAGGTTCATCAAAAAGGAACTGCATGCCCCGGTAAAAATTTCCCCATGGCTGAATTTAAGACGAGTTTAATTCAGTTTGCCTCTAACGAAATATCCCCTTCGCGAAAATCATAACCACAAAGCACATAAAGTTTAACCACAAAGGGCCTAGCGCGGCCTTTGGCCGCAACCAAAAAGGTGATTTTTAGTTTATTATAAAGTATAGTAGTATCCTCGTAAATAGTAATCAGACAATTTGGAGGACACTACTTATGAATAAGTTGATGGAATTATATCGAGACAGGATCGTGGGTGCAATAAGCGGTCTGGACAGGATTCGTTTTCGCGGGACATTGCGGTGGTTGGCCAGTGAGCGTGGGATGGGAACATTCATGAACCAAGCGAGAATTCTGCTTAAGGATTTTTCCGGTTGGGTCAATGGGCTTACGGCACAGGTGCGAGACAGTTGTGAATCGCGGGCGAAAGATTTGGGTATCGAGGTGCGGTATTTGATGAGCAGCGGTGTTGATAAGGAGAAGTTGGCTCGCCAGATCGCGGCGGATAAGAGGATTACGGAAGGTTCCATCTGCCTGTTGAGTGTGGTAGAGCCTTGTATTGCGCCGATGGTCAAGGGCAACAAGGCCAGCAAGAAGCTCGAGTTGGTAATGGCGCCCCGCAAGTGTGTCTTTGTGTATCATTATTTTAATGATCCAGTGTTTGGTTTTGGTCATGTTCGTATCCAGAGTTGGGCGCCGTTTAATATTTTCATTTGTCTCAATGGTCGTCATTGGCTGGAGCGGCAACTTCAGAAGCAAGGTATTGATTATGTTAAGGACGGCAACTGTTTTGTGCGTATAGAGGATATTGCGGCTGCGCAGGTTCTGCTCCATGAGCAGCTTAAGACTGACTGGGCGAAGCTGCTGAACGGGCTTGCGTTGGGCAGTTGCCCGGCATTGTCGCAGATTCTTCGTCCGTTGGAACCGGAGTATTACTGGTCTGCGGATGAGACGGAGTGGGCGACGGACATCATGTTTAAATCGGTTGAGGCATTGGAGGAGTTGTTTCCATCGTTTGTTCATCATGCGATGCGGGTTTGCGACAGTTCTTCGGTGATGAAGTATTTGGGTAGGCGTAACCTTGCAGGCGCTGCCCCTGATGAGGTTATCAGCGACTATCGAAGACGCTATGAAGGTATACGGGTCAAGCACAGTGTGAATTATAATTCAGTGAAGATGTATAACAAGAGCGGTAGTCTCTTGCGTATTGAGACAACGATCAATAATACGCGGGACTTTAAGGTCTTTCGGAGTCCCAATGATGATGAAGGCAAACCGGCGTCATGGCAGAAGATGCGTAAGGGCGTAAGCGATCTTCATCGACGGTGTGAGGTGAGCCAACAATGCAATGATCGTTATGGGGATGCTTTGGCGGCGGCTCAGGTAGAGGAGAAACTGAAAGAAGTGGTGAGCAGCGCTTGTAACAAGGTTGTCAAAGAGGGCAAGAGGTATCGAGGTTTGAATCCCTGGCAGCAGGATGATTACCAGATGCTGATGTTCCTGTCCAAAGGCGAAAACGCGATAAATGGATTCCGCAACCATGATTTGCGTAAGTGGCTTTACCGGGAATCCGAACAATCCGGCAAGGATCAGCAAAAGAAATATTCCGGACGAACGACCCGACGGATAAAGATGCTGCGGGCACACGGTCTAATCCGCAAAGTTCCGAGGGCCAACCGCTATGTTTTGACGGAGAAAGGCCAGAAGTTCTCTTGTTCACTGATGACCGCTTCAGCCCTTGATATTAAAGCACTTACGGAAATGGCGGCATGAAAAACACGCATAAAAAACAAGAAATTGATGGATAGTAGTACAAAGACTAACCACATAGGACACAATGACTGAAAACGAGCTTTCACATAAAATTATAGGGATAGCAATAGAAATACATAATGCATTTGGTCTCGGCTTGCTGGAAAGCGCATACAAAGAGTGTATGTATTACAAAATTAGCAAATCAGGACTTTTTGTAGAAAAAGAAAAACCGATGCCGCTGTTTTTTGAAGAAGTACAATTAGAATGTGGCTACAGGATAGATTTGTTGGTAGAGAATAAATTGGTGCTTGAAATAAAAAGTGTTGACGCATTAAATAATATTCACCTTGCACAAACCCTCACCTATCTGAAGTTAGGGAATTACAAACTGGGGTTATTTTTGTGGTTAATTTTTTTTATTAATCAATGAATAAAAACGCCTTTTTTGTATTAAGCGCCATCGCCTTCCTTATAATAACCATAGTTTTCTACCTAACCATAGACTCCTTACGTATACACAAGACACCTATTCGTAATAACCATCTGGAATTTCAAAGACTTTTACATGGTGTTGGTATTGGAGCAACAACGAAACCTGCCTGGTGTTTTATTAATTTTGACCCGCGAATAGACCCAAGATGTACTTGTATAGAATGGCCAATTCCGGGTGGATACTGTTATTGCCCTGACCATACCGGCACCGTTTCTTTTATCTCCGATATGATAGAAATGGGGGTGGCGGTGGAAATACTTAAATAGCCCCCTAAAAATAAGCAGGAACATTAGTTTTTGAAAAAAACACCGTGAAAAGATACGTTAATACATTTTTGAAAACTAATGCTTAATGTAAAAGAATAGCGGCAAATGAGCAACAACTTGAGAATTGAACATTGAGAATCGAATATTGAATATTTGGCCCGGTCTTCGGAACTTTCGGAAAAGCATTTTGCTTTTTCAAAAGACTAAAGTATTACATTAAATGACACTTTCAAAGTGTGATTGCACGCAGAAAGGGATATTTTGGGTTTATTTTGAATTTTATGCTTTGTTGTTCGGATTTGTTTCGGATTTCGCACTTCGCACTTCGAAATTCGTATTTTTTATTTCTTGTCTGTGGCGGAATAGTTAAGGATTTTTCAGCAATGCATCACGCAACACCTGTATTGTGTGAGTGCAGGAGACTTTTGACCCTTTTGTGGCAAGTATATCCTCAATTTGCAGACGGCAGCCCGGGCAGCCTGTTGCAACGGCCTCTGCCTTGCTATTTTCAATAGCCTTTGCCTTGTATTCGGCAATCTTCATTGACAGATCGTAGTGCAACAGATTAAAGACGCCACCACCCCCGCAGCACCGTTCCGGAGTATCCATTTCATGGAAATCGGCGGACAGCTTCAGGATGTTTCTGGGTTGTTTTGAAATATTTTGTCCCCAGTAAAGATGGCAGGGGTCGTGGTAGGTAATTTTCGTTTTTAGCGGCTTGATAGTGTACGGTAAATATTTTTCAATAAACTCAGATACGTCGTACAGTTTCTTTGCAAAAATCTGGCAAGGGTCGTTCAATGTGCGTGAATAATCTTTCCGTAATGCCCTGCCGCAGGTGGCGCATGCGGTGACAATATAATCCAGATTTTCACTTTCAAATACACGGCTATTTATCTCTGCAAGTTTACGTGCTGTCCTGAAGTCTCCCAACGAATTCGCTGGAATACCGCAGCACAACTGTTCTTCTGGTACAATTACTTCCACGCCAAGGTGGGTAAGTGTCTCAACAACCGCATCGGCGATGTCCGGATAAACATAATTGGTGAGGCATCCTACAAAAAACCCAACCCGCATTTTTGCAGTGTTTGTTTTTGTCCGGGAAGAATGCCATTTGTCCAACGCGGGTTTCTTTGCCAATGGAGGAATCCATCTTCCTCCCATAAGTGCAAAGGGGAGGTGTCTCATGGCGCCACGTTGTTTTAACGGTATGATACGCTGAAAAATACTTGCGGTTTTTAAGAAAAAATTAAAAAGCCACCTGCGGGTTAAAACGACCCTGAAAATAATACGGGGAATAAACCATATCCCAATGTGATTTGCCAGGTCATTCAGCATCGTTTGTATGATTAAATCGTAATCAACATTTGAAGGGCAGATACTGGAACACCGAAAGCATTTTTTGCAGGATAGCAAATAATCTCTTAACCGTTCCGTATAAAAAATCTCACCATTCCTGATTGCCTCAGCAAGACTGATGCGCCCCCGCGCAACCATTGATTCCTCTCCGGTTTCTAAAAAAACCGGGCATATGGAGCGGCATTTCCCGCATTTCGCACATTTGTCAATTTCAGTTTTGAAGGCGTTATTATCCATGGTTATTCAAAAAAAGGGAAAAACGCTTGTACCGCCTCCCCTTTTGCAGACCCTGTTGTATTAAAAACAATACGATGCTGTTGCAAATAGTATAAATCATAATTGTTTATAAGCAATCAATTATAAAAAACAGGCATTAGTACTACTGCGACATTTTATTCTTACACCGCAAACACAGTATAGGTAAATTATTTAATATCTATAAATTTTTGTAGAATTCTGTAAAAATCATGTTAAACTGGCACTTGTCGTAGGAAAACACATTTTATTATCTAAACATTTCTTAAACAGAGAGGAGGCTATTTGTGTCTGACCATCCAAAAAATGATATGAATGAGGAGTATTGTGAAAATATAAACGAATCTGAATACGTCCAGAACGATACGGAACGTCAAAACAACAATGCAGATGAGCATCACGAAATTAATCCTGATAAAAACAAACCAGTATTTGAAAAAAAGGAACAGAAGAAAGAGGTAAATAATGTATACGGAATTCCTGTAATTGATATTGACGCTTATGCGCCAATCAAGATGGCTGACAGGGTGGGACAGGTTGGAATCGCAAAAACACAGATGAGCATGCTCACTACGCTTGCCCTGAGTATTTTGGCAGGCGTTTTTATTGCATTGGGAGCGCAGTTATCGATGCTGGTGACCCATACTGCAACCTCAAACCTTGGCATGAATCAGTTATTGGGAGGCGTAGCCTTTACCCTTGCACTTGTGCTTATTGTCATTGCAGGAGCGGAGCTTTTTACCGGCAATTGCCTTATTGCGATGTCATATATGGCTGGCAAGATTACTGGCAGAGATCTTACCAGGAATTTGATTATTGCGTTTATTGGCAATTTTATTGGGGCGTTAACGCTCGTATTGTGGATATATAATTCCGGGCAATGGACATTTAGCAATTATCTCCTGGGAGCAAAGATTGTGCTTGCAGCAAACGAAAAGGTAAACCTGCCATTTAGCGTCGCTTTTTTCAGAGGCCTTCTCTGTAATATGCTGGTTTGCCTGGCTATCTGGTTATGTTACAGCGGGAGAAGCAATATGGATAAGATACTGTCACTGTTGTGGCCCATATCCTGCCTTATCGCCTGCGGATTTGAACATTGTGTGGTGAATATGTGGCTTATACCTATGGGTATTATCCTTAAGGGAAATAGCTCAGTCCTGGCCGCCATAATGAAGGTTCAGGGCAGAGTGGACTTTTCAAACCTTACTTTTTTTAAAGGATTTATGATTGACAATCTGATTCCGGTGGTTTTAGGAAATTTGATGGGAGGTATGGTCCTGGTTGCAGGGATGTACTGGTATATTTATTTGCGTCTGACGTCAAAAAAAGAAAACAGAATTAGTTTAAAACGTATTATGGAGTATATTTTAAAAACCTAAATATTAGGAATTTCAAAGTTGCAGGGCAAAGCGGCACTTCGCTCTCCATCGAAAAAGTCGCTGAAGGCCTAACTCTATTCTCGTTCCAAAGTTCCGACTTGGGAACGCACGTACCCTGGAAGCTCCTGCTTCCATTTAATAAGAAATATTGGGGTCAAAAGACGCTTTCAAATATTTTTCAACTGGGTCCCATTCTTTTTTTATATTCGAAGCCGGAGTTTCTAAACCTATCCCGTTCCCAAGCCGGACAGACTGGGTCAAATGAACTTTTTTGCCTACAAAGTGGGGAGTTATACCCACAAAATAAAGCAGAATTGTCCATTTGGCCCAGTCTGCGGAGCTTGGGAATGAGAGGAAAAACGTATTATGGATTATATTTTAAAAACTTAAATATATTAGATTTACGATTTGGGATTTTAAATCGTACCTCGTACTTCATGCTTTGTAACGATCCGATTTCCGGTAGGCGATGCCTACCCTACATGTTTATTTCAGATATTTAAGCAAAAGATTATGTTAATTACCCGATAGTTAAGAAAGGAGGCAAAAGGTGACGGAAAGTAAAATTGCAAAACATGTTAAATTAATAGATATTGACGCCTATTCGCCGCCGCAAATTGCGGACAAAATTGACAAGATTGCTTTGGTAAAAGCAAAATTGGGTATCACCCAGACTTTTGCCCTGGGGGTTCTGGCCGGGCTTTATATCGGAATTGGTGCGCAATTCGCTACTTTAGTAATAAGCGATTCGACTTTACATTTTGGCATTAATTCATTAATTGCAGGGGTAGTGTTTTCTTTGGGTCTCATGCTTGTTGTTGTTGGAGGTGCAGAGCTCTTTACCGGCAACTGCCTTATTATTATGGGGTATGTCAGCAAGAGGGTAACTACGATGGAAGTGGCCAATAACTGGACAGTATCCTTTTCCGGCAATTTTGTGGGGAGTTTATTGATGGTATTCCTGATGTACAATACCCATCAATGGGAATTGTTTAACCATATGGTTGGTGCAAAGGCCTTGCTTATAGCAAATACAAAGGTGAATTTGTCTTTTAAATTTGCATTGGCGCGGGGTGTACTTTGCAATGCTATGGTATGCCTTGCTGTCTGGCTCTGCTTTAGCGGGCGGAGTTCTGCCGATAAGATATTATCGATTCTCTTTCCCATAGGGGGTTTTGTTGCCAGCGGTTTTGAACACTGTGTTGCAAATATGTATTTTATCCCGATAGGTATTTTCTTGTCAAAGCAACCGGAAGTTGTTGTTGCTGCTGAAAAGATGGCGGGAAAGCCCATAGACCTTTCACTTTTAACATGGAAAGGATTTTTTGTGAATAACCTTGTTCCGGTTACCCTTGGGAATATTGTGGGCGGGGTTATTCTAGTGGGTATCGTGTTTTGGTTTGTTTATCTGCGTCCTGTTATCAAAATAAATTTTAATGTCAAACAGGATTTTTTCGACAAATAGAAGCGCTTCAAAAGATACCATTTTGTCTAAGATTTCCTTTGATTATCTTTTATAGTCATATAGAATACTTGTCTGTTGGAAAATGGTGGAGGAGCTTTTATCGATCAAAAATTGTAATGGTTCCCATGATGTGTAGAACAACCCCTCAATTCCTATAAGCGCTAAGTTGTTTTTGATATTTTTTTACAGGTAGTCCAAATCGAAGTCGGCAGTCTACAGTCAGCAATCGGCAGTCTGCAATCTACCGTCGGCAAATTGCAGACCGTGGACTGTGGATTGCAGACTGAACAGTCGGCCGTCAAATATCGAACAAGGAATATGGAATAATTGAGAGAATTAACTTGTAATCGGAATGAACTGTTACTAGAAATTTAGTTTTACCTATCATAATTTTGAAGAAAAGGGAAATTCATTATGAAATTGTGCCTGAATCATTTTTACACCGGCATTGTAATTGTCCTTTTATTAACAGGAATTAATTTTGGTTGTGCGACGCAGAAAAGATCGTTGCTTATTCCGGAAGAATCCGGCAGCGGCCTGGTGGAAATCAAAGACCCAAGGCAATTTCCTTATTTCAGGGACGATTATGATAAAAACTCTCTTTTACTGTCGATAGACCATAGCCTCAGGTATTTTGCCATGTCAAAATCCAATAAATATGGATTTCGTATGAAGGATTTTTCTCATGAAAAACTGAAGGAAACCCTGGAATATTTTCGCGATGGTGTTGTACATTGTAACAATGACGCAGAACTTAATGCGTTTATAGCGGAACATTTCAGAGTCTTTCAGGCGGTTGGCAAGAAATTTTACGGGGAAGTGCACTATACTGGCTATGGGACGCCGATTTATCAAGGGAGCCTTACCGCGGATAGTGAATTTAAATACCCTCTTTACAAAAAACCTGCTGATTTCAGAAAACCCTACTTTAAAAGAAAAGAGATTCAGGAAAATAATCTCTTGAAAGGAAATGAGATTGTCTATCTTAAATCGAAATTGGACGCCTACCTTATCCATGTTCAGGGATCAGCGCAAATTGATCTTATATCGGGCAATAAGCTTTATATAGGATATGCTGCGGATTCCGGACATGAATACACCAGTATCGGCCAGCAGTTGATTTTGGATGGAAAAATACCTGAAGAAGAACTAACGCTATCTGAACTCATAAGCTACTTCGACCGGCATCCCGACGAGCTGGATTTTTATATTAATAAAAATGACCGTTTTATTTTCTTTGAAGTGGTAAATCATGCAGTGCCTCATGGGTGTATTGGCGTGCCTGTTACCCCGATGAGGAGTATTGCTACGGATAAGAAACTGTTTCCTGCCGGCGGTTTGGCATTTGTAGTCTTAGAATCGAGGACGGCAAAAAAAACAGGCTGGTTTACTAAAAAAAATGTGGTGGAAAAGCTTTTTTTTGTGTCGGACCAAGACACGGGAAGCGCCATACAGACTGCTGCCCGGGCGGATATTTATTTTGGAATCGGGGAGCGGGCAATGTCGGATGCGGGTAGTTTGAATACCTATGGAAGGCTTTATTATTTATTAAAACGTTGAGTTCTTTTTAATCCTTGCTAGTTATTTTTTGCAAAAAATCGGGAATACTCTCATTTATCATGGCAAAATGTTTGCTCTGCAATAAGCTTTTAGGGACTTGAAATACTCTATTGTACCGTAGCAATCGGCAATCGGCAGTCGATAGTCGGCAATCTACAGTCGGCAAATTGCCGATTGCCAATTGAGGAATCTGGTAGAAATGACAGTTACAGGTATATTAAATTCTTCTATGTCCCTTCTTAGTGCTACAAATGAATGTCCTTGACAACCTTTAACCAGTGTGTTAACATTTTGCCTGTGCCTTGGCGAGTTATAATTTATTGTGAGGTATGGTTTTATGGAAATTCCTGAACGGTATAAATATTCTGTGGATCATGGATGGTTTTTTGATAACAAAAAATCGATTACCTTTGGTCTCACAGATTTTTTTATTAAAGATTTGGGCAAGCTTTTGTTTTTAGACCTTCCGCGATCAGGAGATGAAATTCTCTCCGGGATATCTTTTGGGGAAATAGAATCCCTGGATAATCTGATAGATATTATACTCCCTATAAATGCTGAAGTAGTTGCTGTTAACGAGCGTTTATACGAAGATTTGGAAATATTGAGCAATGATCCTTACGTCCGTGGCTGGTTGATAAAGTTTAGGATAGAAGATGTTAATATTTTTGATGAGTTGTTAAATGCACGGGAATATGCCGAATGTATTCGTAAGTATAAGGGATTTTCCAAACAAAGACTCCAAAGAAAAATTAAGGAAAAGAAGAGTAAAAAATAACCTTCCCAATGATTTCAACATCGAAACGCCGTCTTGTTATTCTAACAGAGGGAAAACTTGATATCCATAGTGCAAAGACTGCCGTCAGCATTGTTCGTTATTGCAAAGACGAAGTCGTTGCCATAATAGATCTCTATAATGCCGGAAAAGATCTTGAGGCAATCATTGGGATAGGAAAAGACATCCCGATTTTTAGTACGGTTAAGGAAACATTGCACCTCAAACCTGATTCACTCCTTATTGGAATTGCTCCTTTGGGTGGAGTATTGCCCATTGAATGGCAGATACACATCAGAGATGCCCTGCAGAATAAACTCAATGTTATCAGCGGGCTTCATACCTATATCAGTGATGACCTTGAGTTTGGCAAACTTGCACAAAAGAATCAGTTGAACATTTATGACGTTCGAAAACCACCTGAAAAATTATCCATTGGCACAGGAAAGGCAAAAGAGGTAAAGACATTTCGTGTGCTTACTGTCGGTACGGATTGCAATGTTGGCAAGATGGTTACCTCTATAGAGATTGCAAATGCCGCAAAAAAACGAGGTATTGACGCCTGTTTTGTCGCAACCGGACAAACAGGTATTCTTATTGAAGGTAGCGGAATCGCCATAGACCATGTCCTGTCTGATTTTATCTCCGGCGCAACAGAAAAACTCATTCTTGACCGCGCTCAATACAATCTCTTGTGCATTGAAGGACAAGGCGCGGTAATACATCCTGCATATTCCGGTGTAAATGTAGGTTTGCTGCATGGTGCGCTTCCGCAGGGTATTATTATGTGTCATCAACCAACCCGCAAAACACTGCGTCATTTTGAAAACTTTCCTATTTTGCCTATTCAGCATATCATTGAACTTAACGAAAAACTGGTGCAACCGTTTCAATCCTGCAAGGTACTCGGTATATCGCTTAATTGCTATGGCATGTCTGATGAAGAAGCATTGCGGGAAATAGAAAAAACAGAACGGGAAATAAAACTGCCGGCTACCGACCCCATTAGATTTGGCGTTGACAAATTTTTAGAGGTCATTCAGCCCCTATTACCATGAACATTTCTTTTCAGCCGTTAGACCTGGAACTAAAACATACATTCAGGATTTCAAGGGGAGCAAAAGACACCCAGAGCAACGTCATAGTTTCTTTAACAGAAGAAAGCGGTGTCTCGGGCATTGGGGAAGCGGCTCCGTCTCTTTTTTTTAAAGAGAATTCAACAAGTGTTGTGGAAGCGTTTCGCCAATTCGCCGGCTTATTGAAAAACAGCGACATTTTTCATATTGAAGATATTACCAATCAGTTAAAAAAACATTTTACAGCGAATGCAGCGGCACGCGCTGCAATTGACATAGCCCTCCATGATCTTGTATGTAAAATACTTAAAATACCTCTCTCCGCATTATTAGGGTTAAACCCTCATCACACAATGGCTACATCCTTTACAATAGGCATGGACACGATGGAAAAGATGTGTGAAAAGATTGAAGAGGTGAAGGACCTTCCCGTCTTGAAAATAAAAGTTGGCTGTGATAATGATATAGAAATCCTTGAAGAGCTGCGAAAAATAACCCGGGCGATTTTTCGTGTGGACGCTAATACCGGATGGAACAAAGAAGGGGCAATCAAAAGGTTGCATCGTATGGAAGAGCTTGGCGTTGAATTGGTGGAACAGCCTTTTCCTGTTGGCGATTTTGAGGCATTGGCATATATTAAAAATAAAGTAAAAATTCCCATTTTTGCCGACGAAGAAGTGGTAGATTCAAAAGACATACCGCGATTGGCGGGTATGGTGGACGGAATTAATATAAAGCTGATGAAATGCGGTGGCATTCGGGAAGCGCTGCGTATGATTCATACCGCAAGGGCTCATAGGCTCAAAGTTATGATAGGCTGCAATATAGAGAGTTCTGTGTCTATTACTGCGGCAGCCCATTTAATGTCGTTGGCAGACTATGTTGATCTCGATGGAAACCTGCTTGTTTCAAATGATCCGTATGAAGGAGTACATTTTGAGAAAGGACGGTTATCTTTGCCGGAAAGGGATGGTCTGGGTGTTCGATTGAAGGCTGGATAACTATTTTTAAAGAAAGTCTTGTGTTTAGGCGCTAAACACCTAAACTGGCATAGCCAGAACCAAACAAGCAATATATAAAAAACACGAAATCCGAAACAAATCCGAATAACAAAGTATAAAATTCAAAACAAATCCAAAATATCCCCGTGCCTTTTTTCTTTTACATTGAGCATTGAATGGGATTATTCAATTGATTTAGCACAACGAAACCCTATGATATCGCTTTTAAATGAAGGCTCATCATAATCCCTGTTTGCGCAACGAATATGCACAATACCAGACCCATTCCAGGAACCGCCGCGAATGACCTTGCAGGTGGCGAGTGTTTTACTGAGGGAGGGTTTCAATTCATAAATAGAAACGCCTACCTCTTCCGGTCTTCCGGAATAAGGCTTTTCTTCAGGGACATCAGGCCCTTGAGGGTTTTTATCCGGGGCATTATGGTAGTATTGACTATCATACCAATCCTTAATCCATTCCCAAACGTTTCCAGCCATATCAAAACATCCGTAAACGCTTTGTCCTTGTGGATATTGCGTCACCGGGGTTGATTTTTCAATTTTTGCTTCGGCGCAATTCAGACGTGTTTTGTCAAAATCATTTCCCCACGGATATATTCTTCCGTCAGCGCCCCGGGCCGCTTTTTCCCACTCCGCTTCAGTAGGCAGCCTTTTCCCAGCCCAATTGGCAAATGCTTCCGCCTCATACCACGAAATATTTACTGCCGGACAATCTTTATCACCTTGTAATATGGCGTCTATGTCATTACTACCCGACGGATTGAAATCAAGAACATACTGCCATCCCGCTTCTGACCAATACAACTTTTTTTTATACCCGTTCGCCTCAATAAATTGAGAAAATTGTGCATTGGTGACAGGGTATTTATCAATATAATAAGCACTCAAAAAAATCTCTCTCTGCGGAATTTCATTATTTAACCGATACGTTTCGATACTTTTATCCTGTTCCAATAATTTCTCTATGTCTTCCTTTGTACTCCCCATCAAAAACGTACCTTCAGGAATCAGGATCATATCTTCGAATAAAACATTTCCAGTTTCGTAAACCTTTATCATACTTTCGCAATCACCCCTTTCTGCAACAAAAAATTCAGCCAATAAAACCTTCTTTCCGGAGATTGTTTCCCCCTAAAAAAGGAAAAGATAAACGATAATTCCAAAAACCGATATTATACCGAGAAAAACAAGGGATATATGGAATTCATCATCCTTACGCTGGCATCTCCTGGAGTTTATAACCAGCCCTGTAATGCTTACACAAAGCCAAACGATCATTATTATGAAAAAGATACGATGACAATTTCCGGTTCCATGTGCTGATTAACTGCATACTAAATTTCCTATCAAAGAACGATTCTACTTCTGGTATTGCTGCCCCAAAAATCAGTAATGCAGTAATCATAAGTATCCAACTCGTCACAACAAACCACCGAAGAGACCTAATCCAAAAATCCGGTTTTCTGCGTCTATTTTGGTGCTTGATTGCTTCGTCTTCTTCCATGGTTATAACAGTTTAGTATTTTGAAAAAACTTCAACTTTTATGAACACACCCCACATAAGCCTATGGAAGGTCTCTACATCAAAAGGGCATTGAGCGTTGAATATTGAACATTAATTTTCAAATACGAAAGATGTACTTGTTTAGCATTTCAAATCATTTTTTCATTAGAATTTGTTTCGGACTTCACCATTAAATATTCTACGACCTTGTCTCCCATCTGGGAGGTTAAAAGGATTTTTCCCTCTTGCGTAGTTTTATTTGCGAGATCTGCTGTCCGATAACCATTTTCCAGCGCCTTCATTATTGCCTCTTCAATAGCCTTTGATTCCCTGTTAAGGCCGAATGCATATTTTAACAGCATTGCCCCCGAGAGTATTTGCGCTAACGGATTGGCCTTATTCAGTCCGGCAATGTCAGGGGCGGAGCCATGAATGGGTTCGAAAAGCCCGAAGCCTGTTTTCGCAAGACTTGCGCTTGGAAGCATGCCAATGGAACCGGTAATGGCGGAAGCGAGATCTGACAATATGTCCCCAAACATATTCTCGGTAACTATCACGTCGAATTGTTTTGGATTCGTTGCCAGTTGCATGGCAGCATTGTCCACATACATGTGATTAAGTTGTATCTGGGGAAAGTGGGACTGAACGTAGTCAGTGACTACCTTTCGCCATAATTTTGAACTTTCAAGGACGTTTGCTTTATCAACGGAGGTGAGTTTTTTGTTGCGTTTCATGGCGGCGTCACAGGCGACAGCCGCAATCCTTTCGATTTCCGGTACGGAATAAATCATGTAATCTACCGCGTAATTCCCCTGCAGGGCACCTTCGTGGAGGGTGAGGGTTTTTACCTTGTTTCTCCCAAAATATATTCCTCCCGTAAGTTCCCTAACAATCAGTATGTCAAGACCTCCTTCGAGACGTTCTGATTTTAATGATGCCGCATCAGCCAACGGACCGAAAATTATTGCGGGACGCAAGTTTGCAAATAGATTATATGTGCCCCTTAAGGGAAGCAGCGCCCCGCGTTCCGGGGTAAGTTCCGGAGGTAAATTTTCCCATTTGGGGCCTCCAACTGCGCCAAAATAGATAGCATCTGAATTGTTGCAAACTTCTTTGGTTTCATCGGGCAGGGGGTGTCCGTATTTATCGTAAGCACAACCGCCTACCAGCGCTTCTTTGTAATCAAAGATATGGTTGAATTGTTTTGCTATTGCATCCAATACTTTCAAACCCTCTTTCATTATTTCAGGGCCTATTCCGTCTCCTGCAAGCACCGCAATGCGTTTTTTCATTTATAAATCTCCATCTTTCATGTCATCAGCAATTAATAATTAAAAATAGAGTTTTATCTTATTTGATTAAATAAGATTTTTTAGATAAATCGTAAACAGTGGTATTGTTCAAAAAAAACAGTGAATATGATTATCGGTCGTCTTTGATTATTTCAACGGTAAAGGTATACATTTCGATGTCTCTGTGTTTCCAGGCTTCTTTGGGCAAACCCGCTTTGCCGGAGCAACAGTGGGAAAGGAATTCTTCTTTGCTCCATCCGGTTTCAGTTGCCACCTGGGGAAGAAAACATCCTGATTGAAAGCCTTTTTTGACGTACATGCCATGTTTTCCTAATTCAAAATCAAAGGGGTCTGTGATACGTTTTAGCGGAGATAGGATGGAGAGTTCAATGTTAATTTGGTCAAGTTCAGACGAGGTAACCGGATTGTCGAAAAAACGTGAATCTTCAGTCGCTGAGGAAATTGCCACCTCAGAAACAAGCTTGTAGAGTGGAATATCAGATACAAACCGGCCAATGCAGCCACGAAGCTTTCCCCGGTTTTTTATAGTGACAAAAACACCCTGTTTTGCCTGAATATCAGGATGATCATAGGAAAAGTCCGGGGCAGGTTCTTTTTTTACCGCGGACGCGACGCTCTTTCTGGCAATTTCCAAGAGTATTTTTTTTGCAGTTTCTTCCAATAATATACTCCGATAGAGAAAAATCTGTTTAATAAGAAGCTTCAATACGTTTTGGGCAAAAACTGCAGGCAAACTATTTTAAATTCCTATTGCCTCGTGAAATATGTCTGCCGTGAAAACAAAGAACTCCATATCGTTGTCTCTCCATGCATTTATGGGTAATCCGGCTTTTTGCAGAGATGTTGAAGGGTTTCCGTTTTGTCCCACCCCTGTTCAGCGGCAATGTGTGGAAGAAATACTGCGTTTGCATATCCTTTACGAATTACTATGCCTTCCTGTCCAACGGTAAACCCTTCAGGTCCGCTTATTTTTCTTGGCTGACTCAAAACGGAAATTTCTATATCAATGTCATTCATTTCTTCATGGGTTACCGGCAGAAATCTATTGTCTTTTGCAGAGGAGTTGATGGTATTTTCAACTACCGCCTGGCAAAGGGAGGTTTTGGGAAGGATATACCCAATGCACCCGCGCAATTGCCCCTGTTCTTTTAATGTTACAAACACGCCATATTTTTCGAAAAGCCTTGGCGTTTGTGTGAAAAGCTGCAAATCAATTTCAGGAGAAGCACCTGTATTTGCATACGTTTCCAAAGTGTTTCTGGCAAGCGATAAGAGTGTTTTCTTTTCTTTTTCTGAAAGACAAATGGATTGCCCTTCCGTTTGTGGTTTTTCTTGCGGGTGATATTCGCCTGATTTGATTTCCGCCTCTTTTGTGAAAAGAATGGATGCATAGCTAACGGAATAGACGAAATTATTTGTCTGATGCCCTGACGTATCGTAATGAAGAATTTGTCCTTTTGCACTATCTGGCAGTAGTTTTAAAAGAATTGAAATAGGCAATATTCCACAGGCATTTATTCCCGTTTGTTTTCTATATTCCCTGAGTCCGTCAAAATCTTTATTAAGAATCTTTTCAAAAGCGCCATAGTCAAGAATCTTTATGTTTTCTTCCACATTTTCTCTGAATGGTACATATCGGTACGCATCGCCGTAATGGGTAAAATCAGAACTGACGACGAGCAGTGTTTTGTCGTCCAGCAATGGCCGAATGGCTTCTGCAACTTTGTCAAAATCATTATCGATCAATATGCCAATCATGATGGGTACCAGATTAAAATCCCCCAAGGTCATTTGCAGGAAGGGTAGTTGCATTTCTAAAGAATGTTCTCCCTTGTATGCGCCGTCATAATCTCCGAATAGCTTCAGGGGGCTGCTGTTGCGTTTATTTTTTGATTCTGCGGTGAAAGAGGTGTTAAGCAAATAATCACATGCTTCCTGGTCAATAGAAATTTTCCCTAGAGGCGTTTTATAGCTGGTTGCTTTTAATATTGAGGCGCCCCGGTATCTCCTCCCACTGTGGGAAGGGGAAAGCACAATCACCCTCTTAAATCCATGTCCCTTTATAGCGCTATAACCATAGGCTGCAACTTGTCCGGAATAAACATATCCAGCATGGGGGGATATGATCGCAAGGGGTCTTCCATTTGATTTTTGACTGGAAACCTCATTTAGAAATTCATTTATTTGGCCTTTTAATGCCGCTTCATTGCCAGGATAAAACCTCCCTGCAACTTGTGACTCCCACGTCTGAGGTGGTTCCGTTTCCGCAAGCAGTAAGGAAAAGGAAGATATTAAGGTAAATATGAAAAATGTGAATATAACCATTGTGTGTTTCATGGTACTTTCCTTATTTAAGTAATTTGATGACAAAAAAACCGGCTACTATCAATACGACAAAGGCAATGGAGATAATATTAAAGTATTTTTCTATAAAATGTTTTATCTTTGGCCCAAAAATACAAATGAGAGCGGCAACTATGAAGAATCTTCCCGACCGGCTGATTGCTGACGCAATTAAAAATGTCCACAAATTAATTTTGCAAGCCCCGGCCGCAATGGTAAAGACTTTGTATGGGATTGGGGTAAACCCCGCAATGGCAACGGCGGAAAAGGCATTGGTGTTGTATTGTTCTTTTACATAATCAAATTTTTCTATAAGCCCAAGGGTGGTGAGGATTGGTATTCCAACAAAATCAAACAACCCGAAGCCTATAAAATATCCAAAACCACCGCCCAATATGGACCCCACGGAACAAATGGCGGCATATTTAAAGGATTTTCTTGCGATTGAGAATGCAAGCGCCATTAAGAGTACATCCGGGGGAATGGGAAAGAAAGAAGATTCACAAAACGCCAGTATAAATAAGGCAATGGAACCATAGGGAGTATGTGCCCAATGTAGCGTCCAATCATACAGCCTTCTATGCAACCCCGCCCTTTTTATCTGTGATATTTGCAATTGCTCAGTATGGTTCATAAAATGCTCCTCGAATTTCCAGGTATTAATAATTTAGTAATGAAATGAATGTTTATCCGGCTAGTTGTGTGAGACTTTCTCTCCAGTTATACTCAAGAAGTTCACAAAATGTGATTTCAGAAATGCTATACCTATTTATGTCAACAAAAGTAAATCTAATTTAGAAATCTCTATTTGTGAACCCTTACAGTACCTATACGGCGCTAAACTCTTAATGTTAAAATATATACGGAATAAGCATCATTGCCGCTCAAAAGTTTAAACGTGGTGTTATAGGGAAGTCAAGCGAAAATCCAGTTGTGGAAATATATTAGGGTAATTATTATTAAAATAGTTGATCTAAAAGAGGGGGAATCTCCATATTATTTTTGGTTTGTAGCTAATTATACTGCCAAAGCATAAGGTAGTTTTGATTTGACAATAGTAAGCTTTTCGCTATAATGAAAATTCACAATATTATAGGCAGATAAAGGTTTACATAGATTGGAATGGCATGGAATTGAGAAGCGATAAAATTACGAAAGGTCTTGAGCGTGTTCCTGCACGGGCACTTTTATACGCAACTGGTTTAAGCAAAGAGGATTTAGATAAACCGTTCATTGGAATAGCGAGCAGTTTTACCGACCTTATTCCCGGACATGTCCATATGCGTCCGCTGGAGAGGGCCATTGAAAAAGGCATCCATGCGGGAGGAGGGGTAAGCTTTGTTTTTGGTATACCGGGTATCTGTGACGGCATTGCAATGGGGCATAGCGGAATGCATTATTCTCTTGTGTCAAGGGATCTGATTGCAGACATGATAGAGTGTGTGGTAAGTGCTCACTGTCTGGATGGGTTGGTGATGCTTACAAATTGCGACAAAATAACGCCGGGAATGTTGATGGCCTGCGCAAGATTGGATATCCCCGGGATTGTTGTTACTGCTGGCCCTATGATTTCCGGACGTTATGGAAAGCAAAAGTTATCCCTGGTGAAAGATACCTTTGAAGCGGTAGGGAGAAGACGTAAAGGCGAAATTGACGATAAAGAATTGTCGTGTTTAGAGATGGATGCTTGTCCCGGAGCTGGATCGTGTCAGGGGTTATATACGGCCAACACGATGGCATGTGTATCGGAGGCGTTAGGTATGTCTCTGCCAAGATGCGCCGCTTCTCTTGCAATTTCGGCGGAGAAGGAACGTATTGCCTATAAAAGTGGCCAACGGGTTGTAGATCTTGTAAGAAAAGATATTACTTCGAGAAAGATTATGACGCGTAAAGCATTTGAAAATGCGATCATGGTAGATATGGCGCTTGGCGGGTCAACAAATTCCTGTTTGCATATTCCTGCGATTGCAAACGAGGCTGGCGTGGAAGTAAATTTGAAGTTGTTTGACGAAATTAGTGCAAGAACACCTCATATAACAAGCTTGCAGCCTGGTGGCGAATATTTGCTTGAAGATTTATATTATGCGGGCGGCATTCCCGCCGTAATGAATCGATTACAGGATGACCTGTACGATTGTATTACCGTAAGCGGGTTTAATACAAAAGAGATAGCGAAATCCGCCATAATTAACGATGACGAGGTGATAAGGTCAAAGGATGCCGCATATCATAAAGAAGGTGGGATAGCTGTTTTATATGGTAATTTATCTCCCGATGGTGCCGTGATAAAGCAGAGCGCTGTATCCGAAAACATGATGCAGTTTACTGGGAAGGCAAAGGTTTTCAATAGTGAAGAGGCTGCAATGAATGCAATTATGGATTCCATGATTAGCAAAGGCATGGTGGTCGTGATACGATATGAGGGTCCGCGCGGGGGGCCTGGGATGAGAGAGATGTTGTCTCCTACGGCGGCGCTTGTGGGACTTGGGTTAGGAGAGTCCGTTGCTTTAATTACGGATGGGCGTTTTTCCGGGGGAACGCAAGGTCCCTGCGTTGGGCATGTATCGCCTGAAGCAATGGTTGGGGGTCCCATTGCCTTGGTGGAGGATGGTGATGAAATAACGATAGATATTCCAGGTCGCACATTAAATTTGAATGTTTCGAAGGAAATTCTTACTCGTAGAAAGGAAGCATGGAAACCGCCAAAACCAAAAATAACACATGGGGTGTTGTCCCGGTATGCAAAATGTGTTACATCGGCGGATAAAGGCGCTGTGTTAACGGCGGAATAGTACAGAATAACGCGATGTGCAATCCATAGTATCATTGTATAAAAAATAGTAGAGCAGAATGCTACCCGGTGGTGTAATGGTAACACTAGAGATTTTGGTTCTCTCATTGGAGGTTCGAGTCCTCCCCGGGTAGCCATTCTATTTTTAGGGAATGAGTAAGTTGCAGTAGTTTTATGATTTTGTGTATTGCAATACAAAGATGAAAAAGATTACGGCAGTTATTTTGGCTGCTGGCAAGGGTACGCGAATGCGTTCACAATTGCCAAAGGTTTTGCATGAAGTATGCGGCAGCACCCTTCTTGAATGTGTTATTTGCTCTGTGCAAAAGGCTGAAATTCCCCGGATAATCATAGTAGTTGGTGACAAAAAAGAAGAAGTAGGAGAAAGTTTAGAGGGATTACCTGTTGAAATAGTAGAACAACGGGAACAATTAGGAACAGCACATGCCGTTATTGCGGTAAAAGAGAGAATTAATAGTTCGGCGGACATCGTTTTAATTTTAAATGGCGACGCGCCTCTTATTAAACCCCGGACACTGAAAAGGCTGATAAGCATAAATAATGAAACGGCGGCTGATGTTGTATTATTAACCGCACGCCTGGAAAAACCAAAAGGGTATGGGCGGATATATAGGGATAAAAATGGTAGTATAGCGAAAATTATAGAAGAAAGTGAAGCCGACGGTGATGTATTAGCAATTAATGAAATCAACGCGGGAATATATGCATTTAAAACGAAAGCCCTTCTTGAAGGATTGAGCGAGGTTCAGCCACACAATAAAAAAGGGGAGTTTTATCTAACCGACATCATTTCAATATTACACAATAAGGGGAAAAAAATAGAGGGAATTGAGGCGGATGACGCTGTTGAGGTATTAGGGATAAATACCCAGCAAGAATTGGCAATCGTTAACAAAATAAGGCATGATGAGATTCTGCAGGGTTTTATGGAGAGCGGGGTAACTATAGTAGACACAGGAAGCACATTTGTTGAAAATAATGTGGAAATTGGGGCGGGAACGAAAATTTATCCCTTTTCTTATATAAACAAAAATGTAGTTATTGGCCGGTATTGTCGTATAGGACCATTTGCATATTTGGAATCTGGCACGAAAGTGAGCGATGGTACAGTTGTAAAAAGCAGTGGGAAGAATGGAAAACAAGTTTTTTAAGGTAGAGAAATGGACAAAAAGAGAAGGATAGAAGAGTTAGATCATTTGAAAATTTTTTCCGGAAATGCAAATCCTGATTTGGCAAGAAAAATTTGCGAACACCTTTCGATCAATCTGGGGAATGCCTACGTTGGCCGTTTTCCCGATGGCGAAATTGACCTGAAGGTCAATGAGGATGTTCGGGGTGCTGACGTATTTTTGGTTCAACCAACATGCGCACCTGTCAATGAAAGCTTAACGGAACTTCTTATATTCATAGACTGTCTAAAGCGGGCATCTGCCGCGCGTATTACTGCGGTGCTGCCGTATTATGGTTATGCGCGAAAGGATAGAAAAGACGAAGGGCGTGTACCAATAACGGCAAAATTGGTAGCAAATCTCATAACTACGGCAGGGGCTGACAGGGTTCTAACCCTTGATTTACATGCCGCTCAGATTCAGGGATTTTTTGACATTCCTGTAGACCATCTGCTGGCATTTCCTGTAATGATGAAATACTTTGAACAATTAAAGACAGAAGATTTGGTGGTGGTTACTCCCGATGTCGGAGGTATAAAACTCGCCAGGAATTATTCAAAGGGCTTGGGTGTGAAGATGGCAATCGTTGACAAGAGGCGGGTAGGGCCTGAAGAGACAGAGGTAGGATTTATAATCGGAGAGGTAGCAAATAAAAATGTGATTATGATCGACGATTTAATTGCAACGGGTGGGTCTATTGCACAAGCGGCGTATGTCCTGAAAGAAAAAGGCGCCAGAGAAATATATGTCGGAGCGACTCATCCGGTTTTTTGCGGTTCAGCGATAGAAAAATTGTCAGCTGCCCCGATAAAAGAAATAGTGATAACTGATTCGATACCGCTTTCTGAAAAAGCAAGAGCGACTGGCGATAAGTTTAAAGTGCTTTCTATTTCAGGTCTGTTAGGAGATGCGATCATGAGAATACATCATCATGAATCGGTAAGCTCTTTATTTGTTTAATAGGTTATTTTTAGGAGTTGTAAAACGATGGAAGTTTTAGAATTGAAGGCGGAAAAAAGAACATTAAAAAGAACCAAGGCGGTGAGAAAACTGAGGGCGACCGGACATATACCTGCAGTGGTTTACGGCCACAAAGAAGATAATGTGCTTTTGAGTGTTGATGGCGGTGAATTCGGGCGTGTTTTAAATGCCGGTGCTCGTATGATCAGTCTGGCTTACGACAGGACAAAGGAGTCTGTTCTTATAAAAGATGTCCAATACGATAATCTTTCAGACAAGGTATTGCACGTAGATTTTGCGCGTGTCTCTATGGATGAAAGGGTAACTTTAAAAGTGCCAATAATACTGTCAGGGAGTGCTGTTGGAGTGAAAGCGGGCGGTGTGTTAACCCAGACTATGAAAAATATAGAGATAGAATGTTTCCCTGCGGCTGTTCCTGAGGATATTAAGGTAAATGTATCTGAACTTGAAATGGGTAAGTCTATACATGTCAAAGAATTACCTTCTATAGCAGGTATTAAATATTTATCCGATGCAGAATCGGTTGTTGTTTCTGTGCACCATGCTGCGGAGGAAAAAGCGGCATCAGAAGAAGAATTGATTGCCGGACCTGAAGTAATCACTAAAAAGCCGAAAGAAGAAGCTGGTGCTTCAGAAAAATCGTAGTATGGAATTTGTTGATGAAGATGATAGTTGGACTGGGAAATCCCGGCGAGAAGTATTTAAGGACGAGGCATAACCTGGGTTTTATGGTAATTGATGAATTTTCCCAACAACTGGGAATGGGAGGGTTTCAGCATAAATTTCAATCTCTGTTTTGTAAAAAAGAAGTGGAACATGAAGAAATTATATTGCTAAAGCCACAAACATTTATGAATTTAAGCGGCATTGCAGTTCAGGAAGCGGTAAATATGTACAAATGTCAACCTAGGGATGTTATGGTCGTATGTGATGATTTAGATCTCCCATTCGGCAAATTACGTATTCGGCGCTCCGGTGGCTGCGGTGGGCATCGTGGTTTGGAATCAGTTGCGTCATCTTTAGGGACTGCCGATTTCCCCCGTTTGAGAATAGGAATAGGACGTCCCAAATTTAATGATACGAGCCGTTTTGTCCTTTCAATGTTTTCTGCAGAAGAAGATGTTGAAATAGCGAAATCCCTTCAGGAAGCATGCAAAGCCTTGAAAACATGGGTTTACAAGGGGATAGAAAGTTGTATGAATGAAAATAACTAATTTTTTTGTTTTATGTAAGGTTTTTATGAATAATGTTAGGAGGAAGAGAATTTGAGATTGTATGAGGGTTTGTTTCTGATTGACAATGTCCCCGCCAATTCCGACTGGGACGGCGTAGTAAAAAGTATTCACGATATTTTGGCAAAGAATGGTGCGGAAATTTTAAAGACTGAAAAATGGGGAGAGAAAAAATTAGCTTATAAGATTAAAAGTCACAAACGCGGCACATACTTATTGATACATTTTAATGCTGAAAACACATCCATTACGCAGATGAAAAGGGATTTTCAGTTATCCGAGTTTCTTATTCGGTCTTTAATACTAAGAGATACTGTAATTGAAGAATTATCTGCTGCCGGCATTGAGGAAGGTTTTTCAGATAAAGAAGCTGAAAAAGAGCCTAAAACGGAGGAAGTATTATCAGCAGAAAAATGTGAACCTGTTTTAGCTGTTGGAGACGTTTAACTTTAAATCTAGTCTTATTATAGAAAAGAAATCATCTCGTACTATAAGATACTGACGGTCGTTTAAATAAGAAAAATTTTAGTTAGAGATAAAAGGAGTAAGGAATGGCAAGCCTTAATAAAGTATTTCTTATGGGAAACCTTACGAGAGATCCTGAACTGAGATATACCGCAGGAGGGTTGGCAGTGGCAAGTTTTGCGATAGCTGTGAGTAGCAAATGGACGTCCAAAACCGGGGAACAAAAGGACGAAGTTTGTTTTGTAGATGTCAGTATGTTTGGCAGGAGAGCTGAAGTTATTGGCGAATACTTCAGCAAGGGAAGCCCTATCTTTATCGAAGGCCGCTTGCAATTTAATCAGTGGGAAACAAAAGAAGGACAAAAGCGTAGTACATTGCGTGTAGTTGCGGATAATTTTCAGTTCATTGGCGGCGGTGCAGGCAAACGGCCAAAAGACGATTTGGGGCAATCACTGGATAGCGCAAATTCAGATACGACGTCTGAAAATATGGTTTCGGACATCAATGGTGAAGAGATACCGTTTTGATGTAAACGTAGACATTTTTTATAAGAAGGTTAAATACTATGACAAGAAAAATATTTAATAAAACAAGCAAATGCAGATTTTGCAGAATGGGGGTCGAGGAGGTTGATTATAAGGACATCCAAAATTTACAGAAACTTGCAACTACCCGGGGGAAACTTTTTTCAAGAAAACGGTCGGGGAATTGTGCCCGGCATCAACGTTCTGTTAAAATGTCCATTAAAAGAGCAAGGTTTATGGCTTTGCTTCCATACGTAACTTAGGAGGTTATTTTTCCATGGAATTATTATTGACAAAAAATATTGACACGCTTGGCAGGATCGGTGATGTTGTTAAAGTAAAAAAAGGGTATGCGAGGAATTATCTGTTGCCCAGGGGAATGGCCACTTACGTTACCGAAGGGAATTTGAAGCAACTGGAGAAGGCAAAAAAGAAAATTGAAATACAACTGAAAGAAGAATGCGAAAGATTGCGGGAAATTTTGGAGACTATTTCCAACGCCGTTTGCAGGATTCCTGCAAAGGTGAATGAAGAAGGAAGGTTGTTTGGTTCCGTTACGTCTGTTCATATAGCCGATGTGCTGAAGAAACAGGGGATACCAATTGATGTGGATATGATTAAACTGGAAAATCCTGTAAAGGAATGCGGCGAATATGATGTTGCGGTTGTATTAAGCGCTGAAATGAAGACAACATGTAAAGTGCAAGTGGTGAATGAAGAAGAGGATGTTGTCTGATTTTTAAAGGGACAAATATATGGCAGTAGAATCGGTGCTTGAACGTACGCTGCCTCAAAGTCTGGACGCCGAAATGAGTGTTATTGGCGCCATGTTGCTTGACAATGAGGTTATAAATGTAGTTGTGCCAATATTGAATAAGCAAAGTTTTTATAAAACGGCGCACCAGAGCATATACCAGGCCATAATAGATTTGTATGATAAGGGGCAGGCCATTGATTTGGTTTTGTTGCGGGAAGAATTAAAGAAGCGTTCCTTACTTGAGAATGTTGGCGGAGCAGAGTATTTGGTGGAACTTGAGGAAGCGGTTCCAACTATTGGGAATGTAGAATATTATGCGAATATAGTACGGGAAAATGCCATAAAAAGAAATCTCATTGAAGTTGCCGCAAATATTCAAAAACAGGCATTTGAAGGTGCCGTTGATACCGGCTTTTTACTTGATTCCTCTGAGAGGGCGATCTTTGAGATTACGCAGAAAAAATTTAACGCATCGTCCATTAAATTAAATGAAATACTGAAAGAAACCTTTAGCCGTATTGAGAATCTGCATGACAGGGAAAGCAGGTTAACGGGGTTATCTACCGGATTTTACGATTTCGATGACCTTACCTGCGGATTGCAGCCTTCCGAACTTGTTATTGTTGCCGCAAGGCCCAGCATGGGGAAAACAAGTTTTGTTATGAATATTATCGAACATATTGGGGTGGTAGAAAAAAAACCGGCGGCAATATTTTCTATGGAAATGTCTGCCCAGCAGTTGGCGCAAAATATGCTTTGTTCTCACTCAAAGATCGATGCGCATAAACTAAGAAAAGGATTTCTGGAAGATGATGATAGATTATGGAGTGCACTTTCAAATGGGTTAGGGTCTCTTTCCGAAGCGCCTATTTTTATTGAAGATACACCGGGGCTGACAGTATTGGAAGTGCGTGCAAAGGCAAGGAGATTAAAAGCTCAATACGATATTCAACTAATTGCGGTAGATTATTTGCAATTGATGGAATCGCCTCGTGGAGAAAATCGCCAGCAGGAGATTTCTATAATTTCCAGGGGTTTAAAATCTCTTGCCAGAGAACTGGCAATACCGGTAATTGCGGTATCCCAGTTGAACAGGTCTGTGGAGTCTAGGGAGGGGCACAGACCAAGGATGTCAGATCTTCGTGAATCAGGATCGATTGAACAGGATGCGGATGTTATTGCTTTGTTACACAGAGAAGATTATTTTAATCCCGAAAAAAAGGATGGTACCGCAGAACTGATTATAGCAAAACAGCGGAATGGGCCTACAGGAACGATAAAATTGACTTTTCTCTCACATTGTATGCGTTTTGAAAATTTCTCGTCTTCAGGAATCGAATGAAACCGGACAAGGTTTTATTAACTACCGCTAAGACAATTGTGGCACTTGTTTTGGTCTTGTGTTTTGTAAATGTTAAGGTTTCTTGCGATGAAAATCTGGATAAAAACACGCATATTCTAAAAAAAATTGAAGTCAGAGGAAACAAAAGGATTAGTGATGCTGCAATAAGAAGCATCATTCGGTCGAAGGAAGGTGACGTGTATGACCCTAACCTAGTAAGTCAGGATGTGGATGCTATTTGGTCACTGGGGTTCTTTGAAAACATAGAGGTTGAAATAGAAGAGACAGCCGATGGGTTAAACCTGATTTTCCTTGTCTCTGAACGTGCAGTAATTGACAAGATCCTGTTTTCGGGTAATAAAAAGATTAAATCCAAAAAATTGGCAAAAGAAATTGGGATAAGAGAGGGAGACGTATTAAAGCATCATCTGCTGAAGTTGGATGAAGATAAAATACGGGATTTATATAAGAAAAAATGTTTTTCCAGAATGCAGGTACATGCGGAGTCCAAGGTGGTAAATGGAGAAACAACGGTTATCTTTAATATAGAAGAAGGTCCCCGTATACGTATTGCCGATATTGATTTTAAGGGTAATACCAGTTATAAACCCAGAAAACTCCTTAAGCAAATGGAAACCCGCAAGAAGAGATTCCCGAAAATAATGTTTCCCGGAAGATTTGAACAAGATGTATTTGCATCTGATATGGTTAAAATCAAAGAGTTTTACATGAATAATGGATGGCTGGATGTTGATGTTGGATGGGAGATAACATATGAAAACGATGACAGTGAGATGTACATTACCATACACGTAAAAGAAGGGGAAAGATATTATGTAGATACATTAGAAATAAGTGGTACAACAATATTTACCGCAGATGAATTGAAAGCTGCATTAAAATTGAAGGAAGGCGCCCCTTTCTCTTTAGACGCGGTGGAAAAGGATACATATCAAATCCGGCTTGCTTATGGTGCGCAGGGATATCTTGCAACTAGTGTTAATGAAAAACACATATTTGCTGCTGATGAAACTAAAGTAAAGGTGTTTTTTGATATTGAGGAGCGTGACAGGTACTATATAGACAAAGTAAAGATTATCGGAAACGATAAGACAAGGGACAATGTTATTCGCAGGCAGCTAACCTTTAATCCGGGTGAACGGTTAAATGTCGAAAAAATACGTGATAGCCAGAGACGATTGGCAAACACGGGGTATTTTGATATGGATTCTGGAATGCCTGCGGGAATTAGTTTTGAACAAGGCTCTGTGCCAAACAAGAAAAATTTAATAGTTGAAGTAAGAGAAGGAAGGACCGGCATGCTAAGGTTTGGCGGAGGGTATGGGGCAAATGTCGGCGCTTTTGGCGATATTTCATATACAGATAGAAATTTTGATGTTCTTGATTTTCCAAAGGGCTGGAATGATTTTCTGAGCGGGAATGCATTTCGCGGCGCAGGACAAATATTAACGTTGCGTTTCAGTCCCGGCTTTCAGAGAACTGAAATCCTTATTTCTTTGACGGATCCCGCGATATTTGATTCCCCTTATAGTGCAGGAGCAAGCTTATCCAGCTATAGCAGGTGGTATAACCTTTATCAGCAAAAAAGCGCCGGAGCGCAGATCTCTGTGGGGAGAGAACTGGTGAGGGATGTTTATGTGAAAGTGAGCCCGTCATTTGAATTGATCGGTATTGAAAGAAGGAAAGATAAGAATGACACACCGCAGGATGTGTTAGATGTCGAGGGGGGTAATTGGAAAACGGGAGTTACCTTTTCTGCACAGGCGAATAAAACAGATAATATATTCATGCCAACAAAAGGATATGCAATTAATACATCGTTCGAGGTTGCAGGCTTAGATGTGGATATTGTAAAATACGATGTAAAGGCAAAAAAATATACTACAGTTTTTGAGGTACCTAAGTGGGGAAAACATGTTGTCGCTTATGGGGGAACCATTGGGGTGGTCGAGTCCACATCGGGAGAAAACGTTCCGATATTTGAAAGATTTTATGCAGGAGGTTATGGGTCTATTCGGGGTTTTAAATACAGAGGCGTCGCACCCATTGATGAGAAAACAGATGAACAGGTAGGTGGGGAACTTTTAATGTTGCTTAATACTGAATATTTGGTGCCTTTGTATAAAGATATTGTTCGTATGGCAGTATTTGTTGATGCAGGAAAAGCAGATGAATCTTTGGCGGATTTCAATTTTGATCGTTTCAGGATGTCGGGAGGGCTTGGTTTAAGGTTGAATATTCCTTTCCTCGGCCAATCAACTGTTTCAATTGATTATGGTGTTCCAATAATGAAAGAAGAAGGGGATGAAACCCAGGGATTTTCATTTAATTTTGGAGGGGGCGGCAGCTTTTAAGTATGAAATATAAAAATTATTTGAATGGTATAAAGTGTATTTGTGTTTGTGTTGTAATTATGGCGAGTTTATGTATGGTTTTGACGAATCAGGTACAGGCTCAAAATGTTAATACCCCTGCAAGTGGTTTAAAAATCGGAGTGGTAGATTTAAACATTGTGTTTGAAAAATATGAAAAACGAAAACAATATGATGCTGATTTAAGAGAAGAAGAAAAATCATATCAAACCAAAATCAATGATAAAAAAAAGGAACTGGTGGGCCTGAAGGACAAAATACAACTATTGGATCTTGGCAGCAAGGATAGAAAAAAGTATGAAGAAGAATTTGAAAGGAAAAATATAGAATTGGAATCTTATGCGAAAGTTGCTGAAAAGAGTCTGATGAGAACGTATAAAGAATCGTTTGAACGGTTGTATTCGGAAGTTTTAAGGGAGATAGAGGCAATAGGAAAACAAAATCGTTACGATTTAATTATTAAAAAGGAAGATGCTGAATTACAAAGTGGGGGTATTTCTGAAATGCAATTTAAAGTAGGGATAAAAACTGTTTTATATCACTCTGATGGCGTAGATATTACAAATCATGTAATAGATCTGTTAAACAAAAAAATATTCCAAAGCAGACAAAGGGAAATAGTTTTTGGATAACTTGCAAAAAACAATTGGGCAACCTGCAGAGTGTTCTGGTTGGGGCATGTTTCGGGGGGAAAGTGTCCGAATAAAGTTTAAACCAGCCTCGGTGAATTCCGGAATACATTTTGTGCGTGTCGACCTGCCATCTCGTCCAATAATACCCGCGAATGTTCACTTCTTATCAAACACTGCAAAACGCATTTTTTTGAAGAAGGATGATGCCGAAGTTGAAGGGATAGAGCATGTAATGGCCGCTCTTGCCGGATTAGGCATTGACAATATAGAAATTGAAATCCATGGACGGGAAATGCCTGCAGGCGATGGAAGCGCCAAATATTTTATGGATATCCTGAAGGAGGCCACCATTGTTGCATTAGCAGGGGAAAAACATATATTCATAATTCGAGAGCCTATTATGGTGAGCAATGGAAATGCAAGTATTATAGCGTCGCCTATTAATGAGGGATTGTTGCTTTCCTATACCCTGGACTTTGATGGTTTTTTTATAGATCCGCAAACATATGAATATGAAATTGAATTTAATGAAGAAAATTTT
The DNA here is from genome assembly GCF_027493735.1 of Candidatus Kuenenia sp. Classification (NCBI taxonomy): domain Bacteria; kingdom Pseudomonadati; phylum Planctomycetota; class Candidatus Brocadiia; order Candidatus Brocadiales; family Candidatus Brocadiaceae; genus Candidatus Kuenenia; species Candidatus Kuenenia sp. The sequence goes on along the minus strand of NZ_JAOSKF010000018.1, from coordinate 66,338 downwards.
TCCAGAGAAGTTGCTTCCGCCAGAACGTTTGGTCTGAGTACCTACGTAGAAGAATTCAAAAAGCTTGGGCTGGGAAAAGGCGTCACGGACGATAATAGCTACGTAATACAGAAAGATGGAAAGATAACAAAACCTCTTTCTATGAGTCCTGCAGAATTACGGTTCCCGAATGAACATGTTAGGCATAAAATTTTGGATCTTATCGGAGATCTTTATTTGGCCAATGTTGTTGTTAAGGGACACATCGTGGCAAAAAGATCCGGACATTTCCTGAACGCAGAATTGGCAAGAAAAATAGCAAATATCGCATGTAAGGCATGAATTATTGTCTGAATCTTACATAATACTTTTGGTATCTTCCTTTATAATCGTTAATAAATGAAGGTTTAGAGAGAATACGCTGTTTCAGGTTTTTAAACAAATGGATTAAATTCACCTTTTGTATAAAACGATGGCAGCAACTGTTCGAGGTAGCGTTTACAAGGTACACTATTCAGTGGTAAGCAATGAGGCAAGATTCAGGTATGAATAAAATGGCCTGATCATTTCAAGAAAACAAAGAAACGGGGAGACGCAATGAAAATTCATCGATGGGCACTTGTTCACCCCGGTGCTAAATTAGGCAGCGATGTCGAAATTGGTCCTTTTTCTGTTGTCGGTGAACATGTTACCATCGGTGATAGGACCGTAATAAAGAATAATGCAACGGTAATTGGACATACTACTATAGGGAAAAATAGTGTTATTCATCCAAATGCGGTATTGGGCGCTGAACCACAAGATCTTAAGTATTGCGGCGAACAATCTTTGCTGCTTATGGGAGATAATAACATTGTGAGAGAAGGGGTCACCATTAACAGAGGTACCGCTGGCGGTGGTGGGAAAACGGTAATAGGCAACAATTGTTTTTTTATGGCTTGTTCGCATGTTGCCCATGATTGCATAATAGAAAATAACGTCCTTCTGGCGAATGGTGTGTTATTGGGAGGACATGTTGTATTGGAAAAAGGGGTTAAACTTATGGGTTTAGTAGGTATACAACCATTTGTGACGATAGGTCGTTATGCTTATGTAGGCGGACACACAAGAATCGTTCAGGATGTGCCTCCATACGTAATAATTGAAGGGCACCCGGCAAGAATAAGGCAGGTTAATGTAATCGGGCTGGAAAGAGAGGGGTTTTCCGGAGAGCAAATTGATAAGATTAAAGATTCATTCCGTGTATTATTTCGTTCTGATGAGTTGAATAGAAATAAAATTTTGGGGCAATTAGAGAAACAAGAATACATTTCACCTGAAGTTGAATATCTGATTACATTTCTGAGAAATATTGAAAAAGGTAAGCATGGGCGTTATAGAGAAATACTGAGAGTTTCACCCCAAGTAGTAATTTAGTTTTTTGAAAAACTCCAATAAAAGCAATGTCTTTTTATATTCCGTGCACCCCGCGCAAAGGCCTCCCTTACCCTCTACTTTTTCAAAAAAATAAATTGTTACCACAAAACCAAAAGTCGCCGTCCGCAATTGTTTCGTAGTCTGGTGTATTCTCAACCACGTTAAGGAGAAGAAGGGTGGTTTGTTTTTGGCAATATTAGAAGGTAAGTATGCATAAGTTAAAGGTTGCGGTAATAGGTGTCGGCCATTTAGGGAAAGAGCATGCCAGGGTATTTGCCGAATTACCAGGCGTCGAATTGGTTGGAGTGGTTGATGCACTGAACAAACAAGCAGAAGAAATAGCCCGGCGCTATAATACACAATGGTATGTAAATTATCAGGATGTAATAGATAAGGTTTCTGCCGTAAGTATTGCTGTTCCCACAAAATCGCATTACGCAATTGCAAAAGACTTCCTTACTCATGGTGTTCACGTCCTCGTTGAAAAACCAATGACAGGAACTGTATCTGAAGCGAAAGAATTAATAAGTCTAAGCAAGAAGAAAGGACTTGTGCTTCAGGCGGGGTATATTGAGAGGTTTAATCCGGTTATTGTTGCAATAAAAAAAATCTCTTCCAATCCAAGATTTATAGAGTGCCACCGTTTAAGTCCCTTCACGTTTCGATCTGCCGATATAGGCGTTGTCCTAGATTTAATGATACATGACATAGATATAATACTGAATATGACAGGCTCAAAGGTAAAAAAAATTGATGCTGTTGGCGTAAATGTTATTGCCGACAAAGAGGATATTGCAAATGCACGCATTCAATTTCAGAATGGCTGCGTGGCAAACATCACTGCCAGCAGGGTGTCTATTCAGCCTATGCGGAAAGTGAGATTATTTTCCGAAGACTCATATATTTCCATTGATTATCAGAAGAAAGAAGGGTTAATATATAAAAAATCCCCCAAACTAACCCTCAGTGCGCTTAATATTTCAGAGATGGATGTTTCGACCATTGCAGACCTAAAAAGCCATGTGTTTGGAGATTTGCTAAAGGTAGAACATATTAAAATGGATGATTACGAACCACTAAAAAAAGAACTAGAGTCTTTTGTTACGTGTGTTTTGGAAAACAAGGAACCGGAAGTTTCCGGAGAAGAAGGTTTAAAGGCAATAGAGGTTGCAAATGATATTTTGCAGGAGATAGAAAGAAATCTTGCGCACTCACGCGCACAATGTATGGAGGATTAAATTATGGAGAAAGAAGTTCTTATTACAAAAAAAATGAGTACAGGGGAAGTGACAAAGAAATACCCTGCGACTAAAGAAGTTTTTGCAAAGTATTTTGGAAAGGGTTGTTTTGATTGCCCCTCTTTTGGTACGGAGGATATAAATTTGGCATGTATGATGCATAATACGGATGTTGATAAATTTGTGCAGGAGCTAAATGAAGCCGCATATAAGGAAATAAATAAGACATAATAGTTAAATAGCCTGTGCGTCTATAAACGGAAAAATAGTTGATAAGTATATAATTTAATTTTTAAAAAGATTTAAGAGGACGATAGATAAACATTGAAACATATTGACCTGCAAGAAAAAATAACATTCCACAAAGATCATTTTATTCCCAATATTCTGTATGCCTCCCCGAAAGTTAAAATGCCTCTCATTTGCATGGAGCCGGGGCAAGTAATTCCTCCACACGGCGGGAATTCTGCAGGTATATTTTATGTGAAGGAGGGCAAAGGGATTTTTACCTTGGATGATGAGAAAATCACAATGGAAAAAGGAATGGTTATTGTTGCGCCTGAGGGTTCTTCTCGGGGGATGAAGTGTCTTGAAAGAATGGTCGTTTTAGCAGTAAGCGCAGGAGGGTAGAGGTATTAACATGGGTAAAATAGTTTTAGAAGAAAAAGTAAAATTTTCACAGCAGAGTTATTTATCGGACACATTATTTAAGAGTAACAACCTCCTGCTGGAATTGTTGTGCATGGAAGAAGGCCAGGAAGTTATTTCGAAAATAACGAATTCGCAGGTAATTCTCTTAGTTGTTTCGGGCAATGGTTCTTTAACGCAGGGGTCTGATACCAGTACCCTTAAGGCGGATTCGTTAGTAATTTTTGAAGGCGTTGAACAGTTTGAAATAAAAGCAAGTAAACAAATGACTATATTGCAGTATGTTATACCGCAACCGTAAGAAATATTTTTGAGAAGGAGAATAGATGAATATTGAAGACCGAATTATACTGGACGTGAGAAATATTATACCAAGAGAGCGACATCCAAAAATTTTTAATACGTTTGATGGATTAAGAGCGGGAGAGATGATGGTATTGATAAATGATCATGACCCAAAACCTTTAAAGTACCAATTAGAAGCGGAGCGTCCCGGTCAAATGGAATGGAAATATATCGAGCAAGGACCGGATATCTGGAAGGTTGAGATAGTAAAAAAATAATGGTTTTCAGCAAGGAAAATTAATTAATGTACAAAGGAGGCATAGAGTATGTATAAATTTTCAAAAGTCGCAGTGGTGGTGTGCCTGTTCGTCCTTTTTGTTGGCGCATGGTTTGGTTTCAGGTCTGTACACGCAGATGCGGAAATTAACGTAAAGGAAAAAAAAGAAAAGAAAGAAAAAATTTCTTCCAAATCTGAAAAATCAGAAAAAAGGGATGCTACCGCAGAGATAAAAGATACAAAAACCGAACAAAAGACTGTGACTCCAAAAGAAGAGAAAAAAGAAATTGTAAAGCAGGAAAAACCAGAAGAAAAAGCAGAACCACCTGCTTCTGAAAAACAGGAAGAAAAACATGCCCCTGTCGTCAAAGAAGATATGGCTGACACTCATCCTAAAGATGCCAGAACCATACAACAAATTATTTCCGAACTTACCGGAGAGAAAATCGGGCCAGACAACTCCGGAGATGTGTATCATTTAGGTTTAACAGCGACATATACGCCGCCAAAGGAATTATTGCCTGGCGAAGGCAAATTTGGGAAATTATTTAGTTTTTTACCTCTTATGAGATGGTACGATCCTGATCATTATTATACACCAAACCAGGCAATTGGAGGTGAATTCACGCACGGCGAATGTCTTATGTGCCATACGATCCAGACCCCCGGTATTGTAGCTCAATGGAAGAAGAGTAAACATGCTGCGGTAGAACAGGTGGTTGGCTGTGATAAATGCCATGGCAACAATCACCAGCAATTATACATGCCTTCATGGCAACACTGCGGGGAGTGTCATCCGGAGCAAAAAGAAGGGCATCGTGGTGGGGCAATGGCTTCGCACACCTATGCCTTTCATGTGAGTACAATCGAAGCCCCGTGGCAGATTGCAAAGCCTGCAGCCGAGGTTACTGCCTGTGCTACATGTCATGGGATAGCGGAGAACAGGTGTGACGGATGTCATACCAGGCATGATTTTTCCTTAGCTGAAGCAAGAAAACCAAACAATTGTGGTATTTGCCACACAGGTTTGGACCATTATGAATACGAAATGTACAGGGAATCCTATCATGGGATGATTTATGAGTCGGAGCAGCATACGTGGGACTGGACAAAACCCATGAAACCTGAAAATTACAAAACGCCCACTTGTGCATATTGTCATATGAGAGATGGCGAACATAATGCACAGAAATTCTCCACAGTTAATAGTCACATGGGCACATCATTGGTCGACAGGGGCGCCCCAAAATATAAGGAGGCCAGACAGAGTTGGATAAACACATGCAAAGGGTGCCATTCTCCAAGATTTGCGGCTGATCAACTTGAGGCGATGGATGAAGCGATAAAAGTCAGTTTTACAAAATGGCGTGAAGCCATGAAAATAGTGGTTGACCTTTATAATGACGGGATGCTGGATCCGATGCCGAAAGATTTGGCGCCTGACTACGCAGGACATTATACCTTTAGTCTCATTGGTGGTGAAGGCAGGATGTATAATGTATCCGATATAGAGCGGACGGCATTTGAGATGCTGGTGTATATTACCAATGCCGTTTACAAGGCAATGGCACACGGAGCAATGTATGGCGCTACTTATGGTAAAGGCGCTTTTCTGCAGGACCGCTGGTTGATTCAGGTAAAGGCGGAAGCAAGCAAACTTAGAAGAATAAGGGCGTTGGAAGAAAGAGTGGGGATAAAGCATAAGGCATACGATTTCTGGAAGCACGGTGAATATACCGACTTGCTCCTGGGTTGGAAGAGAAAGCCGGGAGACGTGGACAAGGCAGCATGTAAACACGAGGGCGCTGATTGTTTGGTTGAATAGTATTTTAGACTTTTGATAAAGTATTGTAATAAACAGAAGGTATAATGCTTAATAAAAGGTTATGCCTTCTGTTTTTTTATTGTTGTTTTGACAATACAGAGATAGAATCGGGACTCCACTTTAAGCAGATTTTTGGTTATGCATGTATACGATAATAATTACAGGAGTAATAAATGAAAAATTATCAATATTGTTTTTTATTCATCGCTTTTTTTTCCTCCTGTTTTTTGGGATGCTATAAAAAACAGACAATTTTACTGGAAAGAGAAGCTATTTGGGAAGTATTCGAAAGAGAATGCCAAAAATGTCATAAGATGAATGGAAAAGGGAGTCTTGTTGGCAGATTATTCTTTAATATTCCTGATTTTAACAATGTGAAATGGCAGGATAATGCTTCGGATTCGAGATTGATTATTCATGTAGGAAATGGATTAAGAAAAATGCCAGGCTTTAAAGGCAAGCTAAAAGATGAAGAGATTGTGGACTTGGTAAAAATATGTGTTCGGAGTTTCTATCCGCCCGTCGGGCAAAGATAATACTGCATGAATTTTAGTTGAAACAATAGTGATTTTTCACCGATTTTATGATATCATTCTTGCTTATTTGAGAGTATTTCATTTCTTTATTTTGCTGTCGATGACGGCTTTTTCATTTTTTGAGGCAAATTATGCTGCGAGAGATGTGTAAATCCAAAATACATGGCGCTACGGTAACTGAAACCAATCTGGAATATAACGGAAGCATTACCATCGATAAGTCTCTTCTCACTGCGGTAGATATTCTGCATTATGAGCGGGTGCAGGTTTTGAATATAAATAATGGAACAAGAGTAGAAACATATGTCATTGAAGGAGAACAAGACTCCGGGATAATTTGCTTAAACGGGGCAGCTGCAAGATGGGCGCAACCTGGAGATCGTGTTATTATTATTGCATATTGCCTTATCAATAACAAAGACGCTATAGGATGGAAACCAAAGATTATTTTGGTTGACGCAAAAAATAAACTCATCAAAAACCTGCCAACATGAGACGGATTTTATTCGAAATCCCTATCCCTTTTTTCTCCCAAAGCGTACCTATATACTCCTATGGGTTCATGTTAATGGTGGCATTTCTTGTTTCCATAGCCGTTGCGCGCTGGAGGGCGAAGAAAGAAGGTATCGACCCTAATGCCATCACAGATTTGGGGATATATCTGATTTTTGCCGGAATAGCAGGGGCAAGGTTGTTTTTTGTAATACAATTTTATGAAGATTATAAAAATAATTTATTAAATATATTCAAAATTTATGAAGGTGGTCTGGTGTATTATGGTGGATTGTTTGCCGCAATTATTATGCTATTCGTTTTTGTTAGAAAACGAAAGTTGCCCGTATTAAAGGTGATAGACATTATTGCGCCATCTACTGCACTGGGATTAGCCTTTGGACGTATTGGATGTTTTTTGAATGGATGCTGTTTTGGCAAGATTTCACTTAATCTGCCGTGGGCAGTTTATTTTCCCAGGACAGTTGATAGTCAAGGCATGGTTGATGGCAGCCCGGTATTTATTTATCACTATCAACATGGGTTGGTTCTCCTTTCCGCTCTGCATTCATTACCGGTTCATCCCGTACAATTGTATGCTTTTTTTTCAAATATAGCATTATTTTTTATTCTCAACAGTTTTTTCAGATTTCGAAAAAGAAATGGAGAGATTGTGCTCCTTTTTGGCATGGTGTATCCCATTATAAGATTTTGTATGGAAGCACTTCGGGGAGATAATCAATTATATTTTAACTGCTTTACCATTGCGCAGATAATAAGCATTATACTATTTGCCGTTTCAACTACTATTTTTGTTTTGTTCAGAATAAAAACAAGTAAAAACATTTCGCATATTTCTTCCTTGTAAAGATATTTTGCTAAGGGACTAATTCCTTTATTTGAATATCATCATGCAACTTCAGTAATTTACTAAGGAACTTATCTTCTATCTGAAGATGGAATGTTAATCGGCGGTCGTCTGATGTGCGGTTTAGAATGTGGGCATTTTCATGAAGGGTGGCTATTAATTTGCCATTTTCCTGACTACATGAGATTTCTATATTGAGAAGTCTCTTTTCCAGTATTTCGGCAATCTTTTGTTTCAGCGCCGGTATCCCCTGGCATGTTTTTGCAGAAATGACAATACAATTCTTATAGCGATTTTTCAGTAAAGGGATAACAGATTCATCTTTCAGTGCATCGATTTTATTCAATACAATAATTGTTGGTTTTTTTCACATCCAAGTTCTTTTAATACTATATTTACGGATTCTATTTGTTTATGAATATGCGGGGAGCTGATATCCGCGACATGCAATAAAATATCCGCGTTTCGGGTTTCTTCGAGCGTTGCCTTGAATGAAGAAACAAGATAGTGCGGCAATTTTTGTATAAACCCAACAGTATCACTGATAAGAATATTTTTGGAATTTTCAAGTTTGCATATACCTGTTTTTGTATCTAATGTTGCAAAGAGTTTATCTTCTACCATGGCATCAACATCGGTTAGGGCGTTCATTAGGGTAGATTTTCCGGCATTAGTGTAACCGACGATGGATACGGTAGAAAATTCTTTTCTTGAAGCAACTACTCTCTGTTGCCGTTTTTCTATTTCACCCAATCGTTTTTTAAGATCATGTATTTTTCTTGAAACAATACGATTATCTACTTCAAGTTGTTTTTCTCCTGGCCCCCTTGTGCCTATTCCTCCTTCAATTCGTGAAAGATGTGTCCACATCCGTTTAAGTCTTGGTTTTGTGTATTCCAACTGAGCTAATTCTACCTGAAGTTTTGCCTGGTGGGTCTTTGCCCTTGTGGCGAATATGTCTAAAATCAACTCACTACGATCAATTACCTTTTTTTCAATGATTTTTTCCAAATTTTTTACCTGTGCGGGGGTAAGGTTATCGTCACAAATGAGTACATCTGCGTCCATTTCAACCGCTATTTTTTGCAGCTCTTGCGCCTTTCCTTTTCCAATATAATACAATGGGTCTATGTGCGCTCTTTTTTGGATTACTGTATAAATTACGTTTGCTCCTGCAGTTTTTGCCAATCTGCTTAACTCTTCCAAAGGTTCTTCATCAAGGTCAATAATATTGGGATAAGAAAGCGCTCTGAATAGGATAGCGCGTTCCGCCCTGACAGAAAAACTGGTATCTTTTAATTTCACGTAATCAGTTTACTCCCTTTTCGATAAGACAATTCTTGCGTCAACGGTTTTTGTCCCTTTCGGGTAAATAAGGATTGGGTTAAGATCTATTTCTTTAATTTCCTCATTAGAAATCATGATATCTGATACCCGAATAATGATATGGCATATTTCTGAAATATCCAGTGGCGCTGCATTTCTAAATCCGCTTAAAAGTCTGGCGCCTTTTACTTCGCGAATCATGTCAAGCGCTTCGTAATCTTCTACGGGAGCGATACGAAAGGAAACGTCCTTAAAAAGCTCAACAAAAATACCTCCTATCCCGAACATCACTGTTGGTCCGAATTGCGGATCTCTCAGGCCGCCTACAATAATTTCGGTTGAGGGAGTTGACATTTCTTCCACGAGGATTCCATATATCCTTGCATCCGGTACAGTTTTACTAATGTTTTTAAAGATTTTTTCGTATGCAGCCGCAACTTCTTTATCATTTTGTATGTTTAACATTACTCCGCCTGCATCCGTTTTGTGGCTGAGGTCAGGGGATATGATTTTGAGAACGACAGGGTATTTTATGGAATTTGCAGCCTGGATTGCTTCATGGGCAGATGAGGCAACTAAAAATCTGGTAGTAACGATTCCGTATGTTCCAAGTAGTTGTTTTGCTTCCGGCTCTAAGAGTTCATGCCGGTTTTGCTCCAAAGCGTTTTGTATTATCTTTTGAGCATTACGGGCGGTATGCGATAAAAATATATTCATCCTTTGTGTTTGTAAAGAATCCACCCGCGGAGCAGGTGGCTTTGGGATAACCCCTATAAGGGGATGAAAATGCCTTCCTTCCAAAGGAAGCAAGGTTGAGTTGTCCCCATTTTAAATTTACCGTTGTGACTCTTCTTGGCGCTCTTTCTGCTCTTGATATTTCACATATTTACGTATCTTTCCGTATCCAAACCAACGGTATCGACACAGTAACCTCTCGACCAGAAATGATTACCCCAATAAGGTTTTGCTTCAAATGTCGAAACTTATTGAAAACTCGAATAGCTGTTCTGCCTTTGATTATACCTACAAAATCGGATATCGATATCTTGGGTACTACCATGACAAGCAGATGAACATGGTCAATTTGTACATTTAACTCAACAACTTCACAGCCTTTTTGTTCAGAAAATGCTCTGATACACTTACCTACTTCTTCTGCTACTTGACCAGTAAGTATTCTTAGACGATATTTTGGTGTCCAAAGAATATGATATTGACAATGCCATATCGTATGCGATAATTTGCGAAATCGACTCATTTGTTACTCCTTTGTTGATGTTGTGGGACAACTCAACTTAGATTGTAACAATGAGTCGTTTTACTGGCAAAGCCTTTAAACTCTGACCACGCCCACAGGGCGTGGTTTTCCACATTATTAATAAAGATAAAAAATCTTGAATTCCAGCGGTGTAAACAATAGATTAATGTAATTATAACGAAAGAAAGACAATGTTCAAAGAATATATATCCTATACAGAAAGCAACAACCAATGGCTGGTACATGAGCAGTTTACTTTCCTTGTATCACACCTCAAACATCTCAAAACGTTAAACAATCATACCACGATCAAAATTAATAGAGAAGATAGGTTTAAAATACTTGCCGGGTTTGAAGTTGTTAAATCAGATGAAGCATATAGCTTTATTCTTAAGATTTATAAATATCCTTCACTATTTCAGCAATTGAAGCAATTGTTTAAACGAACCAAGGCATTTAGGGAGTTTTATATGACGTACCTTGCCGCTTCAAAGGGCGTTCCTGTGGAAGTACCCGTTGCGTTTGGCGAACAAAAATGTTTTTTCATTAAAAAATCATACCTTATCATAAAAAAAATCGAAAATTCTCATACCTTAAACGATTATTTTAGAGACAATAATTGTTTTGCAGAACGAAGGTCTGTTCTAAAAGAATTTGGCAAACTATCAAGATTTATTCATGATTCCGGCATAAAACAGGATGATTATTCGTTAAATAATTTCTTAGTTTTTAAGCGTGATGGGGACACAAGGATTATTTTAATTGATTTTGAAAGGGTATCAATACAACGCGGGAGTCTTTTGGAAAAACAAAGTATTTTGTATCTGGCAAAGTTGAATAGAGCAAAAGGGATATTCTGCAATACGGAGCGTCTTCGTTTTCTCATGACATACGTCGAAGGTGATTATGTATATTGCAAACAACTGGCAAAACGAATTGAATCCCTGACATTCGCATTGCAAAAAAAGGATTCGAAAAAGTTTGTGCAGCAATGTATTCATGAGAATAGAAAATTTGGCATTTTTAAAAATGCCGGATTCTTTGGCAGGTATAGAAAAGCATATTCTCAGGAAACGATACGGATACTATTAGCGACGACAGACCAAATGGTTAATGGTACAGTGCAGGCCAAGCAATATCAGATAGTACGGTTTACAAAAATGCCTTCATACCAAAAGCGATTTAGAGGCGCAGTAGATTTGTGGAAGCATGCGAATGCCTTGTTTGCGCTGAGAATTAACGTTCCTGTTCCGGTAGGGATATTTAAGAGAATATCATCCGGATGGCCAAAAGACGAATTTTTCATTTATCAACTGCCAGATAACTGGACGCCAATAGACCAGCATCTTTCTTCAACCGATGATTTAGCAATTTTGATGCGAACGATAAAGGTGTTTATAGAAGAAATATCTCCGTTCGGCATCGTCAGACAAGATATGAATACGCGCGATATCATTCTCCATACGGATAAACATCACCGGCTGAAATGTTTTTTAAAGGATTATTCCGCATTTTTTTTAAACAGACAATCATATCAGCAAAATAAATCGTTCAATATGAAGGTTTTTGATCAGGCTTTAATGATACATGGTCAGTTAAAAAAATCTGAAGGGTAATTGCTAACGAAAGCAATGTGTAGGGCATTGCATCGCCTGCCAAAAAATAAGCTGCAAGATACAGGGAATCCCCACGTTTAAGCTGAATAGTTACAATCGTTCATACTTATAGATAACTCCGTTGATATACTCTTTTTCTGGGAAATCCGTAAATTTGTGATCCATTAATTAAAAAGACTTACGACAACCATTGTTTGCAACGGATGTTCACCCCTGCCAAAACGCATAAGTGCTTAATACATAGTTTGTTAAGGCTGTATTTTTAATAAATATGTAGTCACTAATATATTGTTATTATCCGACAATATACTTGACTGATAATGGTTGTTATCTGTACAATGGTGGACATGCATATTGTAGAGAACAAGTCAAAATCCGGTAAAAAAATCTATCGATCTACCCTTCTGCGGGAATCGTACCGTGAGGATGGGAAGGTCAAGAAACGCACCATTGCGAATCTGTCGAATTGCACTCCCCTGGAGATTGAAGCGATAAGACTTGCACTCGCACATAAAGACGATCTCTGTGCATTGGGCGCATTGTCAGAATCGGTGAAACTCCATGAGGGTTTGTCTGTGGGAGCAGCGTGGAGCGTGTACCAAGTGGCAAAGGAATTAGGGATAGAAGAGGCATTGGGAAAGGACTTTGAAGGAAAGCTGGCGCTTTGGCAAGTAATGGCAAGGGTAATAGGCCAGGGGTCAAGACTGTCTGCAGTAAGGCTGGCGCAGATACATGCTGCGGGTGACGTCCTGGATATGAAGCGTGGGTTTGACGAGAACAATCTGTACGATAATTTGTCATGGTTGTCAGAGAATCAGGCAAAGATAGAGCGAAAGCTGTTTGAGTTAAGACGAGGAGGCAATAAGCCGAAGTTGTTTTTGTATGACGTGACGAGCAGTTATTTAGAGGGGAAGTCGAATCATTTTGGTGAGTACGGGTATAATCGTGACGGCAAAAAGAGGAAAAAACAGATAGTGATCGGTATGCTTTGTGATGAATCCGGGGAGCCGGTATCAACAGAAGTATTTAGGGGCAACACCCAGGATCCGAAGACCTTTGAATCTCAGGTAAAGAAGGTATTAGAGCGGTTTGGATGCAAAGATGTAACGATTGTAGGAGATCGTGGGATGATCAAGACGGTGCAAATCGAAAGTTTACCGGAAGGGTTTCATTACATAACGGCGATAACCAAGCCGCAGATAGAGTCGTTGATAAATAAAGGGATACTGCAATTAGGATTGTTCGAAGAAAAGCTCTGCGAGATAAAGGATGATGAGGTTCGATATATTCTGAGGCGCAATCCGGTAAGGGCGGAAGAGATGTCAAAGACCCGTGTATCAAAATTACAGAGTATAGAGAAATACATCGTGAAGAAGAACAGTTATCTGAAGGAACATCCTAAGTCGTCAGTATCGAAGGCCCTGGAAACAACAAGGGAAAGGCTAACGAGATTGAAACTTGATGGGTGGGTGCAGATAAAAGAAGAGGATAGGACGCTAAAGATAGAGAGAGCTGAGGAAGCATTAAAGGAGGCATCATACCTTGATGGTTGTTACGCAATCAAGACTGATCTTGAGGAGAACGAGGCGGATACCAATCTGGTACATGAACGATACAAGGATTTAACGGAAGTGGAGAAGGCGTTTCGGGACTGTAAGACGGTGAATTTGGAGGTTCGTCCGGTGTATGTAAGAAAGGAGGATAGTACACGGGGACATGTGTTTGTGGTAATGCTTGCGTACATGATAATTCGAAGGCTGCGCAGAGCGTGGAAGAATTTTGACTTGACGGTAGAGGAAGGTCTCGCACAATTGACGACCATTTGTTCGATGGAAGTAACAATCAAAGGCCAAAAAGCTAGTTGCCAGAAGATCCCGCGTCCGCGGCAACAATCACATGAATTATTAGAGGCATTACAGATAAAGTTGCCAGAAGTATTGCCAAGCCGGAACATACGGGTAGTCACTAGAAAAAAGCTTGCTGTTCGGCGTAAAAGTCAATAAATATAAGGCTTTTACGGCACTTTTGTTTTTTGACTTGGGGTGAACATCCGTTGCAAAACGGGCAAAAATGTTGGTTAATCAAACAGCGTTGAATGGCATAGTAAAATATAAATATGAAAAAAGTGAGAAAATTATTTAGGAAAAATATTAAACTGTTTAGAATTTGTGTCGATAAAAAAAACAGACATAAAGCGGAAATAAAGTAAAAAAGCGTACAAGGACACGACTAGTCAGTCTAAAAGGTGTTTTAACAAATGTAATTGTGATAGGGTTATATCCGTTAAATAAACAGGGAAAACATTTAAAAACAAGGAGGTTGGGATATGTCAAGAATTAATACAAACATTAATGCGTTGAATGCGTTGCGATCGTTAAATGATATTAACACGCAACTGTCGGTTTCGCAATTAAGGCTTGCGACTGGCAAAAGAATTAATAATGCCGCCGACGATGCCGCGGGTTTTACGATTGCCAAGAAATTCAATGCCCGTTCACAAGGGCTTGGCCAGGCACTTGCGAACATAGGTTCTGCCAAGAATCTTATGTCGGTTGCGGAAGGCCATCTGAATAACATCCTCGATATTTTAACACAGATGAAGACAAAGGCGACGCAGGCGGCAGACGATTCGTTAGGGAGTGCAGAACGTAACGCTATTCAGTCGGAACTCAAAGCATTGGCAACACAAATTGATCTCGAAGTTACCCAGTCCACATGGAACTCCAAGTCAATATTTGGTACGGGGAATTCTACTACGGGAGCGGCAAGTAGTGTGCAGTTTAAATTCCAGATTGGCGCAGGGGCAAGCAGCACCAATGATGTGTTGAAGTTTGACTTGTTAGCGAAAGACAATGTAAGCTTTGATGGCGGCAATACAAACTATAAGTCTGATGGATTGCGGGTAAGTGTTGCGACGGCGGGCAGGGCGGTTACTTCTTCGGCGTCCGCGCAGGCATTGATGAGCAATATAGATACCGCCATTGCGGATGTATCAGAAGGGTTGAGTTACATTGGTGCAGTAGTGAACAGGCTGACCTATCAGGAAACCAGTTTAACGGTAGCGAGGACTAATACCGAGGCGGCTAGGAGCCGTATTGAGGATGCGGACATGGCATACGAGCAGTTGCAGTCAACAAAGCTGCAGATATTACAACAGACTGCAAGCGCTATGTTGGCGCAGGCGAATGCAGGGCCTCAGTCAATCTTACAGCTTTTCGGATAATAAAGGGTGTATTATCGGGGATGGGCAGCAATGCCCGTCCCCTTTTCTATTAATAGTGAAATTGTCTTTAAATTTTATTAGGCATAATGTATTGTTATTTTCATATAGGAATCATATATTAGCTTGCCGGTTTTTGGCGTTTTTTTCTTAAATCAGGGGAATTTAAAATGGCACTATCCTCTCTTACATCAGCGTATAGCTCGAATTCTGGACTCAATTCGTTAATTGCGCAATATATGTCGTTAGAGAAAAGACCCCTATATGATTTGCAAAGCCAAAGGACGAAACTATATAGTAAAATAGACCTGTATACAGACCTGAATTCAAAAATTTCAGGTCTGCTCGACCCAACAAAAGATCTAGCCAGCGCGGATAACAGTTCTGTCTATAATTCCAGAAGCGTAAGTACCAGTGAAAGCAAAGAAGTGTCTGCTACTACAGGTAGCAATGCCGCTACAGGGACGTATCAAATACGCGTTAAACAGTTGGCCTCCGGATCGTCCGTACAAAGTTCCAGCGGGTTGATTACTAAAGCAGCGGTGGTTAGCAGTTCAAAGGTTGCGCCGGGTTCAGGAACGATTGATGTGACAAAGAGTTTTGGTGATGCGGGATTTGGAACTGCTCCAACGGGAGCGGTAACGATTAATGGGTGGACTTCATCTGATTTGGCAACATATGCTTCGGTGCAGGCGTTTATGGATGATGTCAATACGAATGCTGCGGCAAATATGTATTATGATAGTACTGAAGATACATTTTATTTAGAGGATACGACAAGCGGTTCTTTGACTTTTACTGAATCGGAAACTCCGGGTGGGAGCGGGTTTTTTACTCAGGTAAAAATGAGAAATGCAGCGGGTGATTATAATAGCGCTACTGCAGTAACCGGTATTCAGGCGGATGTACTTTTGTCAGAGGCAAATTTTGATACGGCAGTATCAGGCTCCGGGAGTTTTAAGATTAACGGAATAGAAATTTCATGGGATGCAAGTACGGATACTTTGAATAGCGTTATAAACAGGATTAATAATTCAGATGCCAACGTAACGGCATATTATGATACATCGCTGGATAGAGTGGTAATGAATTCCAAAAGCACAGGGAGTTCTGATACTATTACCCTGGCAGACGTATCGGGAACATTCCTGATGAATACGTTTAAATTCAGTGGACAAACCGCCAGCGGAGGTGCCGATGCCAAGTTTACTATTAATAGCACAAGCTCCGGTGATGAAATCTCAAAAAGCTCTAACGATTTTACCATAAATGGCATTAACTATACTTTAAAACAAGCGAATGTTTCCGCTTATACGGAGAATACGTTTACAACAATCACTGTGAATCAGGATACCAGCGCGATTAAAACAAAAATTAATGACTTTCTTGAAAAATTTAACGCACTGACAAGTCATATAAAAGACAAGTCTGGTGTTGATACGGAAAAGTTCACCAGGGGGCCTCTTGCGGGTAATACAACCTTTATTAATATAAGGAGACAATTGTTACAGATAGTGGTTGAGAAGGTGACAGGTCTTACTGAAGGAGAACCCAATTACCTCCGTAAGATAGGCATTACCGTGGACAGTAATTTAAAGGTGAGTTTGTCCGATACCTCTGCATTTGATAGTGCTATTAAATCGAATCCCAAAGCGGTTGAGAATTTATTTAACGCTACAAATGGCGTTGCAAAAAAGATAGAATCTTTACTAAAACCGTTTGTTGAGAGCACGTCTTCTACGACCGGTTCCCTCATTGATAATACAAAGAGCACAATAAATACCCAGATAACAGGGATCAACAATAGAATTAAAAGTATGGAAACACGACTGTCGTTAAAAGAGAACCAATATCGCCAACAGTTGTCTAAAATGCAGGAATTATTAAACAATCTGGTACTTCAGGGTTCTCAGATAACAATGCTTACAAACTCGGCTTTAAACATGATGGGAACATAGATGAGGTTCTAATAAATAGAGGGTCTTCTCCCTATCGAGTGGGTAAAAATGAGCGAAAATTGCTTTGTGTTAGATATCAGGCAGCATGCAGGCCAAGATTTTGAGTCGAAGATATTCTTCGTCTCGTAGACCGTAAGCTCGGCGTTGAATGACCCTGATTTTGTTGTTCAGCCCTTCGACAAATCCTAGCGGAACTTTATTTTCTGGTTTGCAGAAAGCGGCAATGCCATCCCAGTGGCGTTCAACCAGTTCTGCAAACTCCTCATAGGGTTTAAGCCGTTGCCATTTTAACGAGGCCTTCCAGTTATCAAAAAACTTTCTGGCCCAGGCCTCTGACGTGTAGCTCCATAACTGTCCGAATGTTTCTTTGAGGACATATGCCGTATTAAGTCGTTTATTAGCGGTCAGAAGTATCTTTAATGCCTTTCTCCCTTCTACCGTAAGGTTTTCACGATGAGAAAGAAGTGTGTATTTCTGACCTTTAATGAACTTACGATCTTTGCCACTCAGTCTGGCATATTCGCTCTTTCTCACTTTGTCTAAGGCGTCGTTCAGATGCTTTATGATATGAAATTTATCGTAAAGGATGGCCGCCTGTGGTGCGCGACAACGGATGGCATTCTCAAAAGCCTTCCACATGTCCATAACCGCAAGCCGTATCTTCCTGGTTTTGTGCACACCTAACTCGTCGTAGAAGAGGTTCATGCTCTCTTCTGAACGGTCTTTACCACCAAACCAAATCACCCGCTTCCTCTCAAGGTCGCTTACTATGATACGGTAACGGTGACCTTTACGAATAGAAATTTCATCAATACCGATTACCTTTGGACCAGGATTCCCGGCACGGCGGAGTTTCTCCAGCATGTACTGCTTTTCGAGTTCCTTGACAGTCTTCCAGTCCAGGTGCAATTCTACGGCAACGTCTTTAATCGTCTGAGTATTGCATCGCTTGCCAACATAGAAGGCAAAGCGCTTGGTGTAGAAAGGATTATCCGCAAGGAACTTCAGCTTCTCTTGCTTCACCTTGTTGCAGCAAATACAGAAAACCCGGCGAATCTCAAGTTCAAGGTATACACGCCTATTGCCGCTGGAAAGATCACGCACTCGCCTATTCTTGCGGTCATAGATGGTTCGGTATACTTTACCGCAGTTACCGCAGACGGTTTTCCTGTCGGGTAAGCTTTATTACCATGGCATTGGAGTCGCCAAAAACGCCTGATACCTTGTGTTGTGGTTTAAAACTACAAAACTGATATGCATCATAAAGTGATCGTTTTTTCTCATGCGATTTTATATCACATTTTTAGACGCTAAAACAAGCTGAAAACTCCCTCTAATTGCGGGTCGCAAGACTTTTTCGCTCATTTTTACCCACTCAGTAGGGAGAAGACCCTAAATAGATAATGAATGGAGTTTGGATTTGGTTAATAATAAAATAAATTCATACGATGAAATAATAAATCTTCTTGGGATCAGGCTGGATGATTGTGATAAAATACTTCGTAATACAATTGAATTGAAGGAAATGTTGAACGGCGGAGATGAAGAAGACTTGTTAATTAAAAAAATGCAGGAAAGAGGGATAATAATAAAGAGGGCTTCCGCCCTTGGTGAAGAATGTCATTCGATAAAAGAACTTGTTGGGGGTATTGACGATGAGGAAGGAAAATATTTATTAAAAGAGCGAGTGGGGAAGATGAGAAAACTTTTAGACGAGATTGCTCTTCTGGATAAAGAAAACAAGTCTCTCATAGAAAGCAGAATAAATGAAATTGCTTTAAATCTTGAAAAAATACAGGAAAGCAAGCAATTGGTACGTAGTTTAGACCAGAACATTAATGATAATCCTTCATTTATTGATGTGTGTGGATAATACAATACTTTTTTATGGAGGTGAAAATTTATGGTAGGAACAAAAAAAGTTGGGCATGCATATCTTGAACAGGGAATAATGACGTTAAATCCGCTCCAATTATTAATAAAAGCGTATGACGCAGGTATTACCGCGTGTAATCGTAAGGATGAAGAAAAGGCAAGTATTGTGCTGGCAGAATTAATTGACTCTTTGAACTTCGATCAGGCAGAGATTTCAAATTCACTTTTCAGGCTATATGAATTTTGTATGCGGGAGATAAAAAACGGAAGATTTGACGCTGCGTTGAAGATTTTTAAAGAGTTAAGAGGCGCATGGTTGCAGGTACAGGACGCCGCTTGATTTATATTTTATGTGTAAATATGCATATACGTTTTTAAAGTTCTTGCGCTGGCAGTAAATCAACCCATGCCACCTGTGCAAAGGATTAAATAATTATTTTTAATTTTATCTGTATAAACAATATTTTTGGAGCAAAATTATGGATGTGGGCAAGATTCATAGTTATAGTTCTAATAATAAGTTGTTTACTGAAGTTGACAAAAAAGATATTGTCAGCAAGGAAAAGGGGAAAGATGTATCTTCTGATAAAATAACAGAAGATGCGAAGGTTTCTTACCAAGCAATTATTGATAAGAAAATTGTATCGCAAAATGTGAGCAGTAGCGCGAGTGTTAGCAATACATCTCCTCAAAGCAACAGTAACAGCGACTCTAATGATGTGGCTGTTTCAAAAAAGGAAATACCATCGGAACAACCAGCTTCTTCTGCCTTATACGATTCTCATTCCCCTCCCGTTTTCCCCGGTGTTTCTCCTATTGGTACGCGGGTTGAATTTGCTATTGAGAAAGAGTTGAATCTTGTTGTTACCACCGTGAGAGATTTAGACACCGAAAAAATCATCAGACAATTACCCCCGGAAGATACCATTTCACGAATGAAAATGCTGAAATCGTATTACAACCAAATGGCTCAGGCAAATTTGGGCAATAAAGTGGATGAAGTCGTTAAATAAAGTAGACAAACGATTGTAGTCTTTTTTTGGTACTATTTAATCGTCCCCATCATTATCCCCACAGTTTTTCCTTACCTTAATTCAAACATCTATTCTTTTTTGAACAGCGCTGGGGCTTCGCACAATATTCCTTGTTTGGCTAGCTTTATCCGTGTTGCAGGGCATACTCTTCTACGTTCATGTTTCTATTCATTAGCAAGGGCTGATTTTTCATTACTGCAGAGGGTAAGTCCGCTTTTTGCCTCTGTTAGTTGCGGGTTAATGGTTAGCGCTTGTTCGAACATGTCTTTTGCTCCCCTTTTGTCTCCACGTATAAGACGGGAATTCCCGATCAGGATATAGGGGTTTGTGGCAGACGCGTCGTATGCCAGTGAACGTAAAAAATCATTTTCTGCACCAACAAAGTCGTGAAGTGAATAACGGCAACTGCCTAACTCAAGATATATCTGCGCCATGTTTAATTCTACGTTGGGGGCAATACCTGTTTCGCCTTCAGATATTTTTATTGCAGTTTCTAAATGTTCAATTGCCTTCTGAAATTGTTTTTTTGTCACAGCGATTGTTGCAAGCATATACGCAGACAAAGGATTGTTAGTGTCTAAAAGCAAGGCTTGTTGCGCGTGGTAGACGGCTTTCGTAGTATTATCATTCTCTAAATATATCTTTGATAGGTTTATGTGCGATTGTCCTGTAAGTTCGTTTTTAATGTCAGTCGGTTTTTCAAGCATGCGCAGGTATACCTGAATCGCTGAATCATTGTTTCCCAGTTCCTGGTAAGTCATGCCCAGATTGAAGAGTGTGAATGAATCGTCCGGATTTTTTTCAAACTCTTTTAGTAAATAATTAAGATTCCGTTCCGCCCTTTGCCTCTTTTTCTCTTTGTTGAAAGCGTAAGCCCAGTGGTGGATTATTATGTCAGTTCTGAGTATTTTACCGCCTAATCTTTTAATTGAAGGCAATATTTGTTCGTGAATGGTTCCTTCAAAGCGGATTTCGGGATGTCTCCGGAAAACCCTGCAGTATTCGCTGTAGAAAGAGGTTGCTATGTTGTCACATTGTTGTGGAATACATTGCCTTACCGTAAGCGCCATAATATCCTTGCTGTTAATTAGTGACCGAATTTTTAGCGCGTTAGCTTTATCAATAATTTCATCTGCGTCAATGTAAAGTATCCAGTCTCCATTTGCATGTTGTAATGATTCGTTGCGGGCTGCGGAAAAATCGTTTCTCCATTGAAAATGATGCACTTTTGCTTTATAGCGCAGGGCAATTTCCACAGTATTATCAGTAGAACCGGTGTCTACAATGATTATTTCATCTGCAAAAGATTGAATACTTTCCAGGCAACGGGGAAGAATACCGGACTCGTTTTTAACTATCAGACAGGCAGAAAGTTTGACCATAATGTGAACGTATCGCCTTTGGCGAACTCCCGGATGGATCAATCTTTCAGATTGATCCATATATTTTGGTATGGTTTGTGTGTTGGTTCATCGTGAATTGGAATTTTTAAAAGAACTAAACTCAAGGAGTTCACAAAATGTGAAATTTCAGAAATGCTATAACTATTTATGTTAACAAAAGTTAAATCCTAAATATTTTTCAGAAATCCATATTTGTGAGATACTTACAAGTACTAACAAGCATCGGAAACATGCAAAACGATAAAACGTAATGGTGTATATTTTCAAGATAAAAAAACCGTTTTATTAATATAAAACGGCCTTTTTGTTTTTTTCTGACATAATAAAATGTTTTAACCCTGAAAGAGCTGCATTATTATCTGAGGGCTGGTATTTGCTTGTGCAAGCATAGCGCTGGCAGTTTGTTGCAATATCTGTAGCTTGGTGGCTTCTAATTGTTCATATGCCATATCTGCATCCTCAATCCTGCTTCTCGCAGCATCGGTATTTGTTCTTGCTACCGTTAAACTGGTTTCCTGATACGTCAGCCTGTTTACCACCGAACCAATGTAGCTCAATGCCTCTGATACATCTTCAATGGCGGTGTCTATATTGCTCATCAATGCGCGTGCAGAAGCGTTTGATGCTACCGATGTTGTAGCGATACTTACATTCAATCCACTTGCAGTATAGTTTTTATCAGTAGCCCCACTGTCAAAGCTTACATTGGTATTTGCTAACAAGTCAAACGACAACACGTCATTGGTGCCGCTTGAACCGGCGCCAATCTGGAATTTGAACTGCACGCTGCTTGCGGACCCGGATGTTGCATTCGCTCCGCCAAATATTGAATTTGAGTTCCATGTTGCTTGGGCAACCTCAAGATCAATTTGGACTGCCAACTGGTTCAATTCCGCTTTTATGGCATTACGCTCTGCGCTCCCTAACGAATCATCTGCCGCCTGTGTTGCCTTTGTCTTCATCTGTGTCAGAATATCAAGAATATTGTTTAAATGGCCTTCAGCAACAGCCATCAGATTTTTGGCAGATCCTATGTTTGAAAGGGCCTGGCCAAGTCCCTGTGAACGGGCATTAAATTTTTTGGCAATCGAAAATCCTGCTGCATCATCTGCGGCAGAGTTAATTCTCTTACCGGTAGCCAATCTTAATTGAGATACAGAGAGGCGGGTGTTAACATCATTTAATGATTTCAATGCGTTTAAAGCGCCGATATTTGTATTAATCCTACTCATTTTACAACCTCCTTGTTAAATGTAATAAATTGACTATTTATTGTTTATATAGAAATTGCATTTATGCTTGTATTAAGAAAACTTATAAATTTTTTTAATATATCATTATCAAGACTCCCGTCCATCTTTCCTACCATATGCTGCAGTACTTTAAATGCTGGGTTTTGTTCGTATTTTGAATCAGTGGACATTTGTCGTTCGTATTCGTCAAGGAGGTGAGTTATGCGGCTATAAGGGTGGATTTTTTCTCCAATTATGCCTTCCGGATAGCCCTTCCCATTTAATTGTTCATGATGTTGTCTTGCGATAAGACAAGCTTCTTCTGGGACAAGAGTATTTTTTGACAAGAGAAAGAATCCAAATTCTGCATGTTTCTTATAGGTTTCCTTTTCTTGTTTTGATAGTTTTTCAGGGGTTTCTTCTTCGATAGTGTTAGTGCTTAGGCATGTGGCGCCAATATCGTGAAGCAATATGCCCGTGCCCAATATTGCCAGTTCTTTCTTTGAGTAGCCTAAATAATGGCCAAATAGTATGCCGAGTATGGCCATATTTGCGGAATGGTTAAATACTTTTCCATTGTATTTTAGCACTTTTATTAAATGTGCATGCTTATCCTGATTTACTAATACAAAGTCTAATAGTGTCGTTGTCCAATCCCGGACTCTTTCAATAATGACATTAATGTCAATGTTTTTGTAGGCGTCTTTTATTATATTTGACGCAATATCATAGAGCATACGCGCTCTTTCTTGTAATGATACTGTTTCGTCACGAACAAACCGATCCATGTTTGTTTCCATATATCGAAGGTATTGTTCCGTGCCATTTTTTGCGACGTATATTCTGTTAATATTTTTCTTTACGAAGGATTCTTTCCGTTCGTCTTCCAACAATTTAAAACCTTTACAGTAAAGCAAATGCTTGGCTTCATTATTTACAATTGTTTGTAAATATAAATCACACCCTGCAAAAGCGCCAGATTTAATACTTCTTAACGTTGCGGGAAGATATCTGTTTTTTTCATCATAATAATTTAATGTAAGTTGTTCTAGCGCGTTTCCGTTTTTTAAGCGTTCTGATAAATGAGAATTTCCAATGGCGATAGCAGCATAGGTTGCAATAGTTTCCAAAAATCTTACATCAGCTGCTCCATAAACATCTCCGGACTTTTTATTGCTTACGCTTACAATTCCCACAACCTTCTCTTTCACTTTAATAGGAACGTAAAGAATTGTTTTGCCGAGAATCCAATCAGATTGATCCTGTTTAAAACGGGGATCTTTGTTAATATCATTTACAATAAGTGGATTTCCATTTTTTATTATCCATTTGAGGATGTTGTCATTTATCCTGAACGATTTATTGCTTGCGATATGATTAGCAATGCCTTCTGAAGCCTTTAGCAATAGTTCATTATTGCTATTGATCAAAACGATAATGCCGGTTGCGCTTCCTGTGCCGCTTATTGTAAGATTATTCATCAGGGGGAAAAGTCTATCTACCTCTATTTGTGAAATTAATGCGTGGCCGACCTCTTTAACATTCAAGTCCTTGATGTTTGCAATAGAATCATTGTTTCTTATGCCTATGGCGTCGGGGTAACGCAGTAAATGAGATAAACTGGTAAGCCTTTTAATATCAGACAATGATTCCTGTACATTTTTAAGCTCTTTCTGTATCTCTGTATTTAAATCTTTGGAAGATTCTGCATATCGCTTGATATAAACAGGCATTTTTAGCGTATTCATTGTCATATTGTTTTCCCTCACCGATTAGGATTTAAATTGGGTAATTCTTCGAGAACAATTTCATCTGTTTTGTTACTCTCGCAAGGTATATGCCAAATGTGATTTATAAAAATGAATGGGAAGTATTGGTTTTTATAAGTTATTCAAAATAAATTAAATAGGTGAATTTATAGCGCTACGGAATTTGCGGTGAAATGTTAATAATTTCTACATTTGAGAGGGGATGATGTAAATATTTCCGCTTTTTAGGAAATATATTCTGTGTGTTTTTTAAACCAAATAACGTTTTTTTGCTTTAATTTTGATGAAAGGATGAAGATGAGTAAGACGAAGTGATATTATTAGGGGATTAAAAATATGACACGTGTGGTTCTGGTTGCAAATCTGAAATCACCCAGAGGTAGCAGGAATAATTTAATTGTATAAAAATTTCATTTTATCTATGCACTTTTCACGGTGGTAAGGACAAACTTCGTTTGTCCGTGATTGTTTGAATATGCGCACCGATATGGAATATAAAAAAAGTTTTAGTGCCGCCCTTTAATTTAAATGCGTCTTTCAAAAGATTATATTGATGCTGCTACTCCATCAGCAGTTTTGATATGATTCCTGTCCGGCTATTAACGTCAAGCTTTCGCATAAGAAGCTTTAAATATCCTTTAATGGTATTACAGCTCAAATTAAGATAGAGAGCGATCTCTTTATTGCTGTGGTCGCCAAGCAGCAATTGTACGATTTCCTGTTCCCGTCTGTTCAGCTGCCATTTGCGGAAGTTTTTTGCGATATGCGTATGGTCGGAATGCGTTCTGTCTAATATAAACAAATGGGGACACTCCGCCTGATTTATTTTCTGTGGCGAATCTGAAAGTACAATCCCCCGAACAGCATAAAATCTTTTCTGGCTCTTTATTACATCAATAAAGTAGACCTGCTCCGACCGTTCTTTGAAGGCACTCCCGATTCCTTCGAATTTTTTATCCAGCAATTTTTTCCATTTGTCACAAAATGATGATATATCAGAAACAGCTTCTCTTTCTTTCTTCCTTACAGTATGTGTGCGCATCAGAATATCGAAAGCCATAGGGCTATAAAATACATCCAGAGCCGATTTTTCATTTCCTGGAATATAGAAAATAAACGCAGCATTTTTAATCACGTCTTTGGAATAAAAACCAAATGCACTGTCCATGCTTAAGAATAATTAACGTTAAGATTGTTAATATAGAGCAGCCTTGATATAATCCCTGCCCTGCTATTTACATCAAGCTTTCGCATAAGAAGTCTCAAATATCCTTTAATGGTGTTGTAGCTTAAATTAAGATTGAGAGCGATCTCTTTATTGCTGTGGTCATCAAGCAGTAATTGAACGATTTCCTGTTCCCTTCTGTTCAGATGCCATTTGCGGAAGCTTTGGGCGATATGCGCATGGTCGGAATGCGTCCTGTCCAATATGAACAAATGGGGCCATTCCGCCTGATTTATATTCTGTGCTGAATCTGAAAGTGTTGTTCCGCGCACGGCATACCTTCTTTTCTGGCTCTTAATGAGATCGATAAAGTAAGTTGGTTCGGTCTTCTTTTCTGATTCATTTCCGATTTCTTCAAATTTTCTATCCAGCAATTTTTTCCATTTATCACAAAATAACGATATATCAGGTGCAGCTGCTTTTCCTTTTGTCCCAACCAGATTTGATCGCAGCAAAATGTCTATTGCCGCCGGACTATAAAATACCTTTGAGGCATATTTATCATATCCTTGCCGGTAAAAGATAAATGCCTTGCCATGTGCGAAATTATTATAATCATAATGACATGTTTTATTCATGTTGCTTCTCCTGTAAGAAACCCTCCAAACCTGGACAAACCAGAATAATACAAGCACGAAATACGAAAGAAGTGCTCGTTTAGAATTTCAAATCAATTTTAACGCTTCAGTCTTTTGAAACTGGAAAATTGTCATTTGTAGTGCGATGAGGTTCGTCGCACTACATTAGAATTTAGTGGGCTTAGATATCAAGTGAGGAACGAGCACCGTTTATAGCAAATGCTTCTACCCTACACTATGCGCCAAGCGGTGCTGTTATTGGAATTTTTCAAAAAACCAAAGTTGTTAAGTTAAATTGGTTTTCTTTCTACCATTGCGCTACACTTGTTCATTTAGCCCCGGAACCTGCTAATACCGCAGGCACTGTTCCAAAAAGTATTTTAAAATCCAGCCAGACTGACCAGTTGTCAATATATTCCAAATCCAACCGCATCCATTCATCAAAATTGGTAATTTTATTTCTTCCTGACACTTGCCATATGCAGGTTAACCCTGGTCTCATGCTCAGCCGTCTTCTATGCCATGGTTCATATTCATCCACTTCCTTTGGAATGGGTGGGCGAGGCCCTACCAAACTCATATCGCCTTTCAATACATTCCAAAATTGCGGGAATTCATCTATACTATACTTGCGCAAAAACTTTCCGATTTTTGTCACACGCGGATCATTTGACATCTTAAAGACAGGTCCTTGCATTTCATTGTTCTTTAACAGCGCCCCCCGTTTTGCTTCAGCATCTGCAACCATTGTCCTGAACTTGTACAATTTAAATACTCTTCCGTTTAAACTGCATCTCTTCTGTTTAAAAAATAAAGGACCGTTTGACGTAGTTTTTATTGCAATTGCTATAATGAGAAACACTGGAAATAACGAGACAAGCGCTATTCCTGAAAAGATTATGTCCATAAGACGTTTAATAAAAAGCTGCAATAATTTGTCCGGAGCGCTTTCAAAAACAAGCAAAGGAAATTCCGACAGATAACTCCTGGTCTTACCGATGGTATCCGGGGTTACATGGCTATACTTTGTCCTTGCCAAATTAAGCGTAAACAAATCCACTGCCACACTCACCTTTAGTCCCTCTATATCGCACAAGTACCGAATCATTTCTTCCACCGTGTTTAACCATGACCTGGGAACAACAAACATGACTTCGTCTACAACAGTTTTATGAATTATTGCAGGGATATCTTTAACGGCGCCAATTACTTTATTTCCGCATACCACAGTATTCTTTTTTGCCGCATCGTTATCAATAAGACCGATAACATTAATACCCCATTCCACATTTTTTCCGATGGTGTTTATAAAATGCTGCGCCCTTTTACCAGTACCAACAATTAAAATGTTTCTCGTGTTAAAGCCATTTTTACGCTGATACTGCATAAAAAATAAAAGCGAAACCTTTTCGCCGCATAATAATATAGTCGCCATGAAAAAAGAGTAAAACAAATGCTCACTGCCTATCGTTTGAATCTTTGCAAGGAACACAAAGCTTCCCAAAAGACCTCCTCCCACTAAAGCTGTTTCTATTACGGGGAAGATCACTTCGGTAATGTTCTTTGTCCTGAAAGATTCATACATGCCAAAATTATGCAGAAATATCCCCCACACGCTCAACAGCGCAGGCAATAGTATGAAATAGCTGCCAAACTGCTGAATAACATCGCCGTAGTCGCTGAATAAAAACGGGGACAGGAAAAAAGATATTGTGACGATAAACAAATCGAAACAAATCATCAGCCTTCTGAAAAATAGGTGATATTCTTTTAACATATGAATTTCCTGCCATTATCCTTACAAGAAAAGTGTATGAATAGTTCATATTTATAATGCAATGATTTACTCCCCGGTAAAAACGTTAACAATTTAATAGTATAGGGGTTTCAAAGTTGCAGGACGAAGCGATTGCATCGTCACGAGCGAAATGGTGTTTCGCGCCATATTGGAAAAAGAGATAGGCCTAAAACCTGTCTCTCCGCGGATCCAGGTTTGGAACCTGAACCCTCCTGGAATATCTCATTTGTCTTACAGTTTTTGCATACTTTCTTCGTATGCTAGCGGTGCTTCATGGTTAAAATCTTTTTGGTCGAGGCTATGATGTTTATAGCGATAGGTTTTAGACGATAGGTCATTGTTTTTCATTTTGTTAATGCAAAATCGATAAAAACTATTCCTTTCTTCATCAACTACCCATTCATTTGCAAATTCTTGTATATTGTTTTTATGAGAGGTAAAGTAATCCCAAAAATTGCCGCCGTTTTTTTCTAATATTTCCAGGGAGTCTTGTAGATACCACACAACAAACTTCTTCCATGTTTGCAAATCCTTTCTTATCCACATGCACCACAAATTTGCGGGATTATATAAATTCTCTTTTCTCATCTCCTGATGTCTATTGATTTCAAAAAACTTAATCATGTCATACAATTCATCTGATACCGCCATATTATCCCCCTCTTTAATTATCGATACCTAAGTGTGTACATAACTTACCTTGAATCACACCCTTCCCTTTATTCCCTCTTGTGAAGGAGGGGATGATGGGAGGTAATCCACTTTGTACCTCCTATAAATACCTCTCTTTCCATAAACCACTTTTCTATCCGTTTTCAACCTGTGTCAATATGTGGCTCTATCATATATTAATTGGATTTTAACATTTTTAATTTTTAGCCAGCATCAACACAATGGCCATGAAATTTCGCTGTGTTTTTTTGAGAAGGCATATTCAATACAAACGCCCGAATCGTGACATACGGCGCAGGCATTAAATAACGGCCACATTTATCTAACACAATTAACGTGCCAAAACAAACTGGATGTTGCTGTTTCATAGGGCGTAAATGTGGTCACAATAGAATATTAAGAGGCGGTTTTTCCCCTTTTTTGAAAACGAAAAAGACCATTTGTTGCCATTGCATTATGTCTTCAAAAAACATCTTCCCCGCTCGTATTCACAGAGAATTAAACCATTCGGGATCATTGTTTGTGTAATGGAATGTATGAATTTAAGTTATTAAAAAGGAACCCCAACGTGAAATACTTTGCGCAATTTTTAATAAGAGAAGTAAGAATTTATTATGATTCAGGGAAGAGGATAAATTACAACTTCTTTGTTGAACAGCGGTAAAGAACACTATGGTTTGTGCAAAAATTGCAGCCATAATAATGTTTCACGTAATTCCGTCTATGCCAAACGGTTATATCTTTTTCCGATTGTACCGTGCAACGTTTTGCGCATCTCTTATTGCGTG
Organism: Candidatus Kuenenia sp.; assembly: GCF_027493735.1. Lineage (NCBI taxonomy): Bacteria > Pseudomonadati > Planctomycetota > Candidatus Brocadiia > Candidatus Brocadiales > Candidatus Brocadiaceae > Candidatus Kuenenia > Candidatus Kuenenia sp. The sequence continues at coordinate 37,022 of NZ_JAOSKF010000018.1, read as the reverse complement.
CACTCGTTTTTGTTTGTAAGTGTTTCCCGGCAATTAAGCCGGTTGCAAGGATTTCCAGAGAAACAGTATCACTCGCAAATATTGCATTAAACGGTTCACCGCATGAAGCTTTTTTTACGTAATCCGTTTGTTTCGTTAACGGCAGCATACAATGCCTTCTTAATTATTCCCTGATTGAAAAGAGAGTAGTATTGTAAATCTGACCTGACCTGACCTGACCTGACCTGAACGAGCAGGGGCGGCCATTTGCTCGTGTAAGTTTCAACATATACTATTACTATATAAGCACAATTCGTATGCGATATTTTAAATAGTGCTACCCTTTTTTTCGAAAAGTAATTTTGCGGGGTATGAAATTTGCGAATACCCTTACATTATGCAATATTAAGAACCGCGGGCTTTTATTTTTAGGATTTGCGGACAGTAACAATATTTATCGTATACCATAAAAATGTTATTAAACATAAACAAACACCATAACGGTAAGTATAGCTCTAATAAGAATATTGAGAACAGCACCAGAGAAGGTGCGTTTTCGCTTTATTTGCTTTACTTGTTAAATGAGAACCTGAATTTATCAATAAAAATTGAAGAACTATTTGAATATACGGCCATTTTTTTGAAGAATAATCTTTGTATTGATGACTTCTGTTTCATGTTAAATAACGGGGACAACGATGAATTGACGATATTTAAAACGGGAAGTGATATTTTTGAAGCGGTGAAAGACGTCACCTTTAAAAAGGGGGAGGAATATGCATGCATTGCTGCCCAGACGGGGAAACCCTTTTTATTAAATGACATAAGCAAGAAAAAAGACCAGTTTTTTTATAAAGGAAAACTGGAAAATATCGGATCGTTTTTATCTTTGCCATTGCGCTCTAAAAATAATCGAATGCTTGGATTATTAAACATACACAAGAAAGAAATAAATGCATTTACCGAAGAAGATATGGGATTATTTATTACGGTGGCATTGAATATTGCTAATACCATTGAGAGGATTGAGCTATACGAAAAAGCTGAAAAAGGCGCAATGTACGACGATCTTACCATGCTTTACCAAAGAAAATTTTTTTTTGACAGTTGTCATCTCGAACATAGTAAAGCAATACGCCATAACCTACATTTTTCAATCGCTATGATTGATATAGATCACTTTAAATACTATAACGATACCTACGGGCATTTGTTTGGAGATGAAATTCTTAAAAAATTAGCATATATCCTGAAATCAAATGTAAGATATAGTGATATTGTGAGCAGATATGGCGGGGAAGAATTTGCGATACTTTTGCCAGGCATGGACAAGAATAGTGCCACCCTTGTCATTGATAAACTCAGGGACGTGGTAAAAAGGATTTTGTCGTTAGAAGTCGCTGAAGGGAAAGTGGAGTGTGTGACAATAACTGCAGGTGTTGCCGGCTATCCGGAGGATGGAAATTCTGTAAAACAGATTTTATCCGTCGCGGATAAATATCTTTATATTGGCAAATCATGCGGCCGTAACAGAGTCGTCAATAATACATTAGACGATCAGCCTTTTCATCAGAACGTAAAAAAAACTAAACATAGTTCATTGCTAAGCAAAGAAGAGGTTAATCTTCTCCTGTACAAAAATGTAAACAGGCGGATTAGCAGATTTAAAACATTGTTGAGGGTTGATAAAGGAATTAATAATATACAATGTTTTGAAATCAAAGTAATGGAAGATGACTGGAGAATTTGTGTAATTGGCGATATCGGCAAGGGAGGGTTCAAAGGGGATCTTGATTTCAAACCTAAATTAGACGAAATATTTACCTGCCGGGTTGTTGTTGATTCTGAAGTTTACCTGCCTGCGATCTTCTCAATCAGAATTGCCCACGAAAAGATAATTCATAAAAACAGATACGAAATAGGCGCTGAGATAGTAGATGGGCATAACAATTGGAAATATATTTTCTCCTTATTAACGAATAATAAATAACCACCCCAAAGAGGGTATTTATTATATATGATAAAAAGTAGATAATATATATTGTAACACTGTATTAGTTACTTCTCAATAAGTTGCGGTAAACAACCCTCCTTGCCCCTTACTCCCTTTATTAATTGGGAATACTGTACAGTTGGCAAATTGCAGATTGTGGACAGAGGACAATAGAAATCATTATAAAACCTCAACTTATTGAGAAGGTGCCTTTATTATTGTCCATAGAGCGCACCATGCGTGGCATTGTTTTTTAGGCGTAAGGCTATAATGATATCATTTGAAAAAAGAAAATATAAAAGAATCGATTCAAATACTCGGTTGGAGCTTTATTTTGATGATACCCTCTTTAAAGCAGAGGTGATAAATCTTAGTCTCAGCGGTATATGCTGTAAAACAATAGCACGTTACAATTACTTGCCTGACAAGATACTCAATTTTGACCTTTTTATTCCAATCAATAATGAAACGTACTTAATAAAATCACACGGATTAATCGTTAGGGAAACATACTCCGCCGGAATATGTTTTTTGGCAATTTATTATAACGGTTTAATAAATGACCAAAGTAAAGATATACTTAAACGCTATATTTTTGCTTAAGAACTTAATAATTGCCCGGCTTAAAGCAAAATAAAGTATAGAAAACATTTTTCTTATATGCTTTTTCCCGTACATAGCCTATCAGTGCAATTTTGCATTTGACCCGGCCTGAGAGTTTTGGAACGAGAAAGAGCGAACGCATCTTTCATATTTCGTGCTTGTTTGATTCTGGCTTGTCCATGTTAGGTTAGGGTACTACAAAGCTTTCACGAAACACGCTGTTGTGGTAATGAGGGTGGTTTCTTCCAGAAAACGAAGACATTTTTCTCCAGACCGTGGTTCCCCAAAATAATACCCCTGAACAGCATCACAGCCTTGATTCTGTAAGTATTTAATTTGAGTCATGGTTTCTACCCCTTCAGCGACGGTGCACAAATGGAGTCCTTTTCCCATAGCTATTATGGCATTAACCAGGCAGGATTCATCTGTTTCATTTTGGATGCTCTGCATAAATGATTGGTCAATTTTAAGCGTATGAATGGGGAGTTTTTGTATGTACGATAATGATGAATATCCAATCCCAAAATCATCTATAGCAACTGTTATCGAGTGTTTATGAAGATGATTCAGTATTTGTGCCATATGTTCCAGATCGGCCATTAATATACTTTCCGTCAGTTCGATTTCCATATTTTTCCCGGGAAATTGGCATGTGTCAAGCATATGCACGAAATTTTCCACAAAAAGGGGGTTTTCAATCTGCAGGGGAGAAATATTAACAGACAGGCGAATGGTATCATGGCCCTTTTTAATCCACTCTCTGACTTCACAACATGCGTGGTGAAGAACCCAATCACCTAAATCCTCTATTAGCCTTGTTTCTTCGGCAACAGGAATAAACTCGCAAGGACGAATTTTCCCTTTTTCAGGGTGATTCCATCGAACAAGTGCCTCAAAACCAATTACCTTTCCGGTATTGATTGTTATTTGCGGTTGATAAACAATCTCAAATTCATTGTTTTTCAAAGCCCGTCTCAAATCCCTTTCCATCGCTAAATGGTGTGGGCTGGAAGTCTTCATTCCTTTATCAAAGAACTGAATCCCCTTTTTTCCCCGGCCTTTTGCCTGATACATAGCGATTTCTGCATTTTGAATAAGCTGTTCAATAGTTTCACCATGTTCCGGGAAAAAAGAAATACCGATGCTGACGTTGCCAAAAATCTCCTGATCACCAATCACAAAAGGCGCATGCATTATATCAGTAATTTTTAACGCTACCTGCCTGGTATTTTCAGGGGCGTTTATTTCCGGAAGCAGGAGCATGAATTCGTCCGCGCCAAAACGGGATAAAATATCATATTTTCGCAAACAGGATTCCAATCTCTGCGTTACCGATTGAAGCAATTGATCTCCCACTGCATGACCAAGTGAATCATTAATTATTTTGAATCTGTTCAGGTCGAGAAACAAGACCGCGACAATACAATTATTTTGCCTTGCCTTGTTTATGGCCAGCCGGCCACTTTTTTCAAAAGATGCCCGATTTGGCAATTTGGTTAATAAATCGTGGCAGGCTTGAAAGTGTATGTATTCTTTCGCCTCTTTTCTTTCTGTCATATCATGAGCGATTACGTAGACGCCAAATAATTTATCGCCTGAAATATTTCCGTTTTTTGGCTGGAATCCAAGCAAATTTAATTCAACAGGAAATAGCGTAAGCTCGAAATAACGGCTTTTAAAATAATTCTCTTTTGGTACAAGGCAAACCTCTATTTTATCGGACGGATAATTTCCAGAGCCACGCCTTATTTTTTCTTTCACAAATACATTTAACCTCTCAACGTCTTCCGGGCGGACAATTTCGGAGTATAGTTTGCCTATCAGTTCCTGCGGCTTATATCCTAGAAAATTTTCAATTTGGGTGTTTATGAACATAATCCGTCCTTCGTGATCTATCGTACAGATTATGTCCGGAGAATTATTGACAATATATCTGTGAAGCACCTCGGATTTCTTCAGATGACGCTGCATTTTTATGTTTAGCACTTCCCTCTGTATTTTGGTGGTGGTATTTTTAATTTTCACTAGCAGCTCTTCAGGGTCGTATGGTTTTTTTATGTAATCCAAAGCTCCCCTTTGTATTGCCTTGCTGACGGAAGCAAACGAGGTATTTCCGCTGATTACAATGACAGGCGTTTTAATTGAATGGTCATTCATAAAATTCATGACGTCATAGCCGGATATGCCGTTAAGGTTAAGGTCCAGCAATAAGAGGTCGTATGATGTTGCCGAGAGTGCCCGGCAGGCCTGAGACCCTCCTTTGATAGTGGTGACGCAATATCGGTGGATTTCCAAAAGCTGTTTAACACTTTCCAGCATTCCGGGGTCATCATCTACTACCAGGATATGGATATCGTGAAAGTCATTTCCTGCAGTTAAATTTTGATATATTGGCGGTGGATTCATAGGATATACCTTGTTAAATTACGGTTGCCTTCTGTAAACGGGGCATAGTTCCGTGTGATATAGCCGTCTGTCTGTCTGCATACTGAAAGTTAGATACCATAGCATGCCGGGCCTTTTATCAAATACCTTTAACAGAAGAACAACATGTTTTCTATCTGCTTTTTAAGAAGGTGAGTTTTTCCTGTGTCAGCAGTAATTTTCATGCAATATCTGCCTCCTGTGTTTTTATGTTACCGTCCGTCCTGGCAGGTAAATTGTAAATGCAGTCCCTGCCTTTGAACTCTGGCAGTTAATAGAACCATTCATGGAAGAAACCAGATTTTTTACAATGCTAAGTCCAAGTCCGGAATGGTTTCCCCCCTTTGTACTATGCACGGGCGTAAAGAGGCTCTGAAGGATATGTTCCGGTATGCCAGGTCCGTTGTCCTTTATTATTATTTCGACGAAAGGCTTGCCGTCTATAGTAACATTGTCTCTTGTAGATGCGTGGATTTGTCCGCCTTTCTGCATGGTTTCTACAGCGTTTTTCAGGAGGTTTATCATTACTTGTTTCAGGGCAGTCCCATTTGTTTGAAGAGGCAGCATTGATGTATCAAGGTCAAGTTGATACTCAATGTTATTGGTGATGAATAAGGATTGTTTAAAAATGAGAAAGGTATCACTAATCAATGTGTTTACATCGATACCTCCATTTTCAACCGTGCCGGAATTAACGTCAGAAAACCGCAAAAGAATTTTACCTGCCCGGTCAATTTCTTCTTTTATAATCTGCAGCTCTTTTTGAATATTCGAATTACTTCTCAGTTTATGCCCTAACATTTCCAAATAGATTTTAACAATACATAAAGGGTTACTGGCTTCGTGTATTATTTCTCTTATCTTTTTTGACAATTCATGGGATTCGGTATTTGAGGCGGATTTTTTCCCTGAAATATTTGATTCAAACTTTTTGATAAAGAGTCCTGTCTCCGCCGCAAAAAGCTCCAATAGCCGCTGTTGATCATTATGGCGAGTTTGATAGTTTTTATCTGCGCCGATAACTAACGCTCCTATGAATTCATCGTCTGCAACTAACGGCAGGCATACTATTCCGTCAGAGTGTGATAGTCGTATCAGTTGCCGGTCGATAATACTCAGTTTGGAGGCACTTTCAGTGAAAGACGAAGTTATGCGGTTTTGTAACAAGGCGTTTGCAACCAGGCTTCTGCCGGATTCAACAGCGATTAAAAGTTTATCCGGCCTTTTAACAAACTCATTGCCGTTTCCGGTAAGGTTGGCTTTTAAGGTATTTGCGGGTGCATCGTAAAGAAATATATGACAATTATCCAGTCCAAACAAAAGCTTAATGGCAACCCTGATGTGTTCCAGCAAATCTGCTGTGCTTCTTGCCTGCAGGAGCTGATTTTTCGCAGAATTTATGAGGCTGATATGCTTTACTTCTTTCGCAAGTTGGGCATGTTTGTTTTGATCTGAGTCTTCAATCTTTCCTGCGTGGGTATTCTTTCCGGCAACAATATCCATTGAATTTGCGATGAGCTGCACTTCTCTTTCGGCGCTACCGGTAATTTCCCTCACCATAGGAGCTGTCAGCCCGAACAGATAGTCTGCAGTTTCAATCGTTAATTGCCGGTTTGTGTCATTTTCGCTGCTAAGTACGCTGGCCAAATTAACTATTTTTACAAGGTGATGTGCATCTAAAATTGAATGCGCAGGTTCGTGATGATAGAGGATCGCATCTGCAGCAAAATTCTCCAGATTCCAGCCATTCACAAGCCAAAAACCCACTTCGCCGTGAGTAATCCCCATATCCTTTTTCTCTATAATTACAAGATCGTCATCGCCCTTCGCACGGTGGGCAATCTCCACATATCTTTCCGGATAACAACTTATTAAGACGAGTTGGCCTACATTATGTAGAAGGCCTGCCAGATAGGCTTCATCTGGATAGTTGTATCCGGTTAATACAGAAAGAGACTTGGCAAGCAACGCACCGGTAAGTGAACGGTGCCAGAATGTTTTAAGAAAGGAGGTCTTTTCAGCATTAAAACCTGAGAAAAATTGATGTACTGCTGTTGTCATAGCAATCGTCTTCAGCGTTTCTACGCCAAGCGCCACCAGGGCATTGTCGATGCTGGTTATTCCTCTTCGGCGCCCGTAAAAAGCCGAATTGGCAAGACTGATTACCTGAGTGCAGAGAGCGGCTTCTCTGCGGATAAGTTCTGCAATCTCTTGAAATGAGGTATCGTTTTTATAGCAGGCATGGAGAAGTTGCAACAAACTTTGTGGAAGCGATGGGGGGGTAAATCCATGCAATTCATTCAAAATATTTTGCGATGCTTGATCGATGGTCAGCGGCATTTGCAATTGTCGTTAAAAAATATCAGAAAGTGTTTCTGCATTTAGACTTGGTGGGTATTAAAGCAAAACTGAATAAAATTGCAAGCATTTTCTGTTTTACTTTAATTGTATAGGAATTTTCACCTGAAAATCCTTTTTTCACACAAAGGTACTTGTCTGCGTGCGACGCACAGACAGGCGAAAAGCACAAAGAAGATGATAAAAAAGAGAAAGATTTCTCCTACCTCTGTGGTATTTGGTACGCCAAGGAGCATATATATCAGTTTGTGCAAATGCATTCAACGGCAGGATTATTCGGAGATACAGACGTTTGAAGAGTTTTTCACGTCGAGACAGTTCCGGACGAATTGATTTGATACCAGATTATATACAAGACGTATTTATCAGTTTACACGCATGGGAAAAATAGGGATAATATAGTCAAATAAATCTATTTTTCGAAAAAGATTAACCACTTACGAAGTTTGAACAGGATAACTTTTGTTAAATGGAAGCTAGATCTTCCAATGCAATTTAGTTCCCAGGACGGAAACTGAGAAAGAGCGTTTTTTGCTTTTTCAAAAAACTAAATAGTTACCAATACAATAAATTTAATACTTTAATACTACCTGTACTTTTTAATCATATAAAGAGTGCTGTCATATGAAGAAAAATCATTCCACGAAAAATAGTATACGCATAAAATTGCTTATAACAATGATAAGCTTGATTGTCGGCTTGTTGACCGTTTTAACCTTTATTCAGATTTCCACTCAAAAAATAGTCCTGAAAAAAGAATTTGGACGCAGAATCGAGCTGATGAAAAATAATCTTGTAGAGAAAGGAAAAATCTTATCAGACAATCTGGCAAGACAAACGGAAAACAATATTGCGTCGTATAACTTCTCCAATGCTGCTGAAATACTAAACAAAACAGTACATGAATACCAGGAGTTGGATTACATTATTCTGATGGATTCCTCCTGTATGGTGTACACCCATACATTACATCCTGAATTACAGCAGGAAAAACTTTCAGGGGAGGAAGATTTATTTGCGGCAAGCCGGAGGAACCCAACTATCTATGAATTTTCAAGAAATACTACTTCGTTCATGGAAATCATTATTCCAATAAGCGTAAGTACCGAACAATGGGGAACGCTGCGCCTCGGCTTTTCCCTGAATACCCTCAACAACGAAATATTAAATTCAAGGAATGAAATACGAAAGAAAATAGAGGAAATGGTTCTTCGGTCTGTCCTTACCTCAATTCTATTCGTTGTAATTGGTGTAATAATTGTTTATATATTATCAACCAGACTCTCTAAACCTATTGTGAAATTGACAGAATCCGCCCGTTTATTGGCTAATGGCAATTTTACTGCCGCTTTAAATCTAAAAATTACTTCAAAAGATGAAATTGGCATACTTGCAGCATCATTTATTGAAATGTCAAATAACCTGAAGGCTTCGTACGAAAAACTGGAAGAGTACAGTCACACCCTGCAACAAAAAGTTGAAGACAGAACACGGGAACTCAAGGATGCTAATCAAAAATTACAAGATCTCGATAAAGCAAAATCAGGATTCTTATCTACCGTATCACATGAACTCAGAACCCCGCTCACGGCAATCATTGGATTCACGAACATTATTAAAAAACGATTAGATACCTTCATCTTTCCGCAAATAGAAACGAACGCAATAAAATCACAAAAGGCTATACAACAGATAAAGGAAAATATTAACATCATACTCTCGGAAGGAGAGAGGTTAACAAATTTGATTAATGACGTGCTTGACCTGGCGAAGATTGAAGCAGGCAAAATTGAATGGAAAAGGCATCAGACTTCGGTAACAGAAGTAATTATGAATGCTACAGCGGCAACCACTGCCCTTATAGAACAAAAAGGCCTTGCGCTGAATGTTGATATTGAAAAAAATATACCCGATTTTTACGGGGATAAAAACAGGTTTATACAAGTCGTGATAAACCTAATTTCCAATGCAATAAAATTTACCGACAAAGGCGCCATCTCATGCTATGCAAAACAAACAGACAATAAAATCCAGGTTACCGTAATGGACACTGGCGTAGGGATTGCACCTGAAAATCTTGAAAAAATCTTTGACAAATTCAAACAAGTGGGTGATACGCTTACCAATAAACCTGGCGGCACCGGTCTGGGCCTCCCGATATGCAAACAGATCGTTGAATATCATGGAGGCTCTATCCATGCAGAAAGCGAACCAAACAAAGGCACCGCATTTTCATTTACAATACCCTTGCGTGCTGATGTGTAAACCCCTTTAGCAGGGATTCTTCATCTGATATCTATGTGCTTCCAAAGTACCCCGAAACTCTTTCTCATAGAAGCAGAACAGACTTTGTTTAAATAACATACTTTGCTTGACGAACATGTTCTCTGTATCTATACTTAAACCGTTCATAATTTGTAATTCATCTTTTAAGCATCTTGAGTATATTATAAAAATGTGCATAATACGCTGTTTACTTTTCTGCAGCATAAAGAGGGCTAGGGAGGATTAATGAAAATACTTGTCACGGGAGGCGCAGGCTTTATCGCTTCTCATTTAGTGGACAACTTAATTGCCAAAGGGCACGACGTAGTAATTGTTGATAATCTTTCCACGGGAAGAGAAGAAAACATTAATCCCAAGGCGCGGTTTTACAAAATGGATATTTGTAATGTCGCTGCCTTGGCAGACATCTTCGACAAGGAAAGGCCTGATGTAGTAAATCACCATGCTGCGCATGCTGATGTACGTAAATCGGTAGAAATGCCGGCTTACGATGCAAATATAAACATACTCGGGTCACTGAATCTTTGTCAATTATCGATGAAATACCAGGTAAAGAAATTTATTTATGCTTCTACGGGAGGGGCAGTCTATGGAGAACCGAAGCGCATGCCTGTAACGGAGGAATCACCCATTGAACCTCTTTCCCAATACGGAGTAAGCAAGCATACGGTAGAACATTATTTGTCCGTTTTTAACAAATTATACCATATGGACTTCACTATTCTTAGATACCCAAATGTTTACGGTCCAAGACAATCACCGTATGGAGAAGCAGGCGTTGTAGCTATTTTCAGCGAACATATTTTAAATAATAAACGCCCAACAATTTTTGGGGATGGCAGTAAAACGAGGGACTATGTTTTTGTAGCAGATATTATTGAGGCAAATCTTAAAGCATTGGAAAAAGAAGGGAATGGCGAAATCTTTAATTTAGGATGGGGGCTGGAAATTCCCGATTTGGCTGTTTTTCAGGCTATTCGGGATGCCTTAAATTCAAAAATAGAGCCTATTTTCGGAAATAAACGGAATGGAGAAATAGAACGTATATGCCTTGATAGCACTAAGGCAATAAAAATGCTTCATTGGATGCCAAAAATCAATTTTAAAGAGGGGATAAAACTATCCACTAATTACTATAAGCAATTAAAGAACGCTTAATTATCTGGGTATGACATCCATACCCAGTGATATACTACGAAAGATTTATAATAATTAATGGTACAGCAATTCCCCGTCTTTTATAAAAGGAGCTATCTCCAAAAAGATATTTTGCCATGCAGAAATATCTCTTGCTAACAGGTTGTTTTTTATTAAAAACAACCTGTATAATGGGATATTATCGTTTCGTCCACTGGAAACTCTTCCTTGCACCCTTTCGACCATACTTTTTGCGCTCTTTCATCCTGCTGTCACGCGTCAAAAGGCCATTTTCACGTAAGTCATCTGCCAGGGCAGAGTCAATCTTTGTCATTGCGCGTGCAATACCCATACATACCGCCCCTGCCTGGCCACTTATCCCGCCTCCCCTTACATTTACCAGCACATCATATCCACCAAGTGTTTTAGTGGCCTTAAATGGGTTCAAAACTACCCCTTTATGGCGGTCAACAGGAAAATATTCATTAATATCACGCTTGTTCACAGTTACTTTACCTGTGCCTTTTTTTATTCTAACGCTGGCAACTGAAGTCTTGCGCCTTCCTGTTCCCCATACATACTGTTCTGTAACCATATTTCTCCCTTAATTTCTAATTGTTAACTCTTTTGGTTGTTGAGCCTGATGCGGGTGATTTGCATCTTTATATATTTTTACTTTTTTCAGCATTGATTTTCCCAATCTTGTTTTTGGCAGCATTAGCCTTATGGAGCGATTCAGTATTTTTTCCGGTGTTGTTTTAAGCGTATTTCCCACCATGCGTTTTCTCAATCCACCCTGATATCCAGTCACATAATAATGAATTTTTTCCTGCATTTTTTTCCCGGTAAGCTTCACCTTACTTGCATTTGTAATAATAACAAAGTCTCCTACATCAATGTAAGGCGTGTATTCCGGTTTATGTTTACCTTGCAATACTCGGGATATCGTTGTTAAGATTCTGCCAAGCACCTTATCCTCAGCATCAACAATATACCAATCCCGCTTCACCTCTTCTTTTTTTGCCATATAAGTTTTCATTGCTTTGTATCCCTGAATATTTCAAAAATAAAAAACGCCTTATCGGTATAAGGCGCCTCTTTATAAATTAAAAATGCAACTTAATTGATAAAATCCCTTATATTTTCAAATGTTATACCCTCCGGTAAACCAGAAAACCACTGTTCTTGGTTTAGCCTCTGATAAAGCACAGAAGTTCAACATCAATATGTGGCGATAAGATACTATAAACGTTTATCAAATTTTGCCTTAAATGTCAATGGCATTTTAAAATGCCATTTTGATTTAATTTTCATTTGACCTATCCAGCAATAGCATTTAACATAAAGTACGTACGTTTTTCATTGTAATATCAGTTACCAATTTTTCAATAGGATTTTTTACTGTGCCAAATGATATTTTTATAAATTTAAATACCCTGGATTTAAACAACACTATCGTAGATATAGAGGGAATACGCAGCATAATTCCGCACAGGTACGAAATGGAACAGCTTAGCGGCATTTTGCAATTTGACCCTGAACAGAAACTGATCGTGGGTTACAAAACTGTTTCAATGAATGAATTTTGGATAAGAGGACATATACCAAACCGTCCACTCATGCCTGGTGTGATGATGCTTGAAGCTGCCGCCCAATTATGTTCCTATTATTATATGAAGACAACGAAAGACGCCCGCTTCCTAGGTTTTGGAGGGATAAATGATGTAAAATTTCGTGGGAAAGTTGTGCCGGGTGACAACCTCATACTTATTGCAAAGAATAAAGAATTAAGGCCACGCAGGGCAATCTTTGATACACAGGGAGTCGTTAACGGAAAACTTGTGTTCGAAGGAGTTATAATTGGAATGGTCGTATAGGCAAAGGCAAAATACTATCGTTGACACATTTGAGAGAGTGGTGGAAAAACTTTTCGCCCACAATAACACATTGTAATAAAATCGATTTCCCATTTCTTAATACATTTATTAGCAAAATCCCAGGCCAGAATACAATAAAGAAATTATACTGGTCTGCGAACTAATTCCAAAACATCCGCTATCTTTTTTATGGTGTAATCCGGTTTAATTTGCATACCCTTATTCTGTAAAAATGTCCTATAATGCCTCCCATGTTCGAACAAAATCGTAATCATGCCTAAAGTTTTTCCGGCAGCGATTTCATCATCTATCTTGTCCCCCACACAAATAATTTCTTCCGCTCGCAGATTACCGTGTTGCATGATTTCCTTAAAATAATCTTTTTTTTTCTTTTCCCTATCCCTTTCTACAATCAATATTTTATCAAAATAATTATTTCCCAATCCGAGCGCATTAATTTTGTTTTTTTGGACAAGCATTTCTCCCGATGTAACAAGGAATAACATATATTTCTGTTTTTTAAGTTGAATAAGCGTTTCTATTACGCCTGGAAACAATGTAATATCAGATATTTCAACGCATATATATTCATCTAACAACCTTTTGCCACATGAAGGTGGAAGATTATACATTGCAACAATGTAGTCATAAACATTGCATTTTGTTCCATGTTTCTCCTCTAAATCATTTTGTAACCGGAACGCTTCTTCTTCGCTACAACTTATTAATTTAGCGATAGTTTTTGCAACCTGCCGTCTTCCCCTGACGATTAATGTGCCACTGCAATCATACAGCGTATCGTCAAGATCAAAAATAACGGCCTTTATTCCTGATAGATCATTTTCCATGTGTTTATGGCCTGCCTCTTGCGCCAAATAGGCCGCTCCCCGATGACCGGTAAAATTTTATCAAATATCTATACAACGATAGGAATTAAAAAAACCTTGCCATTTTCTTCATTTTTGTTGTAATCTTATAAAAATGTAAAAACAAATTCCTGTCAGTTCTTTGTTTGTAAAAATTCCACCACATGAAGGATTTTATTTGGAGCAGAAAATAGAAATTCCGTCCTCGCCTGTAACTTCTGCCTTAAAATCAACCTGCACCTCATGCATTCAGTGGTTTCCTTTTTATTCCCGATATTTAGAAGTTTTGTAATACGTTAGTTTTTTTGAAAAAAAGCTCATAGTATTACAAGGTTTTTAATTAGTTTTTCAGAACTAAAAAGGATTTTATGTTTTAAAGTTTGCCGATTGTGGACCATCTCCATATTGATATTTGCAAATATCCCGGCGACTATGTCAGGTAAGTAAAGGTATTGAAAGTGATAAAAAGCGTTTTTAAACAGCGGATATTAGATTCCTGATTATAATATTATATTATTATGGATATTTCAACTCAAACGGTAATTACGGACACTAAATTAAAAAGTATGAGCGAAGAGATATCGCGGGAAGCATCGCGCCGTCGTACATTTGCGATTATTTCGCATCCGGACGCTGGTAAAACAACGTTAACAGAGAAACTTTTGTTATATGGAGGAGCTTTAGAACTGGCGGGTTCTGTTACAGCAAAGAAAAAACAGCGTGATACAGCCTCGGATTGGATGGATATTGAGAAAAAACGAGGGATTTCTATTTCATCCACTGTTCTCCAGTTTGATTACGGGAACTACAGACTGAATTTGCTTGATACACCGGGCCATAAAGATTTTTCGGAAGATACGTATCGCGTATTAATGGCGGTTGATGCAGTAATTATGGTCATCGATGCCGGAAAAGGGATCGAGAGTCAAACCCGTAAACTCTTCGAGATATGCAGAAAGCGTGGCATTCCCATCTTTACGTTTATGAACAAGCTTGACCGTCCGTCAATGACTCCTTTGGAGTTGATAGACCAATTGGAGAAAGTGCTGAACCTGCATGCCTTTCCTGTTGTCTGGCCATTGGGAAACGGACAGAATTTTAAAGGTGTTTATGACAGGCTCAGGAAAGAAGTACATCTGTTTGAAAGGGTGCCGGCAGGGGAGTATAAAGCGCCTGTGTCGATTCGGGATATTCGTGACCATTTGGTAAAAGACCTCCTAAGCGAGCAAACCTACAACGAAGTTGTAGAAGAAATAGCGCTCCTGGATGATGCGCACGGAGGTTTTGAACGGGATGCGGTTCTCCATGGAATGACGACACCGGTTTTTTTTGGAAGTGCGGCTAATAATTTTGGCGTGGAGCTTCTTTTGAGAGGGTTCCTTGAGTATTCGGCTGGTCCTTCTCCCAGAAAAGCAATAAGTGGCTGGATACCGTTGGATAATCCTCACTTTTCCGGGTTTGTTTTTAAAGTCCAAACGAACATGAACCCACTGCACAGGGATAGAATGGTTTTTGTAAGAGTTTGTTCCGGAAGATTCTATCGCGATATGATGATTCACCACGTGCGACTTGGAAAAGAAATAAGGTTATCCGGTTGCCATAGTGTTTTTGGACGCAACCGGGAAATAGCCTGGGAAGCTTATCCGGGTGATATCATTGGTTTTGTAACGAGAGCGGATTTTCGTGTCGGAGACACAATCAGCACGGATCCAAACCTTGTTTTCGAGGAGATTCCGCGGTTCGCTCCGGAGTGTTTCGCTTTTTTGCATAATTCTTTGTCATCAAGTTATAAATCTTTCCGCAAAGGCGTGGAACATCTTCTTGCCGAGGATATTGTGCAGGTGTTTCATTTGCAGGACCATGGGAGCAATCTCCCTCTTTTAGGGGCGGTGGGGCCTTTGCAGTTTGAAGTTATGCAGTATCGCCTCAAGGATGAATATGGGGTTGAATCCAGATTAGAATCCATGCCGTGGGAAGTTCTCAGATGGCTGGATGCACCTTTGAACGATACGGATTTAAAACGGTCTTTACCGCACGGTGCTGCGTTAGGTACGGATGAACAAGGCCGGATGGTTATTCTTTTCCCGTCTGAGTGGTCATTAAAATATTTTTCGGAAAAGAACCCTTCAACAAGGCTTTTAGATTCACCCGGTAAAACCAAATGAAAAGGTTTTTTTTAACGCCTGTATAAGTACATCGAATCGATGAGCATCGTTTGGTTTGAGGTGTACCCCATTGTACCTTGTGACTACAACATGGAGTAGAAAGGTGATTCTCTCATATTTGAATTTTCATAATAGCCAAATACAATCATTAATACTTGATTGATAAAGACTTTCAAGGTATTTAAATATAATAGCGCAGAAAGAGTTACACCATGCCGCCCTCAGAAATATCATAAACCCATGAGAGGTCTATTGGTTGATAATCAACGATCTCTTCTTTTGTAAAAAAAGCAGCTATTTCTTTTTCTGCGGAAGAAGGAGAATCCGAACCATGTATTAAATTAAAGCGGTTGCTTACCGCATAATCGCCCCGAATAGTTCCGGGTTCTGCCTTTGACCCGAAAGTGACGCCCATCATTTTACGCGCTATTTCTATGGCATTTTTACCCTTTACCACGATGACAACTACGGGAGAAGAAGTGGTATAGCTCACTAGAGGCTCGAAAAAATCCTTCCCCTTATGGGAAACATAATGCGCTCGTGCCAAAGAGCCAGGGATCATCATCATCTTCATGCCGGTTATCTGCAATCCTTTTTCTTCAAACCGGGAAATGATCTTGCCAAGCAGGCGGCGCTGAATGGCATCCGGTTTCAATATAATTAACGTTTTTTCCATGTACAGCTATCCTTTCATTCCCTTAAGTTTCTTAACATAATGCCCCCTGACCAAAAGAAAAAATTCCTGATATTCAGACGATTTATAATCGGGGAACGTCCACGGGAAGGATTCATATTTACCTTGGCGATAATCCAATGTAACTTCAGCATATATGCCATCCCGTAAATAAATACGATGAGAAAAATCTTTGGTGGAAGCTAAAATAAGCCTGCTTTCATTGATATATCCCGGATCTATATTCACCGGACGAGCTACAACATACTTTTCCTCTGAGGCGATTGCCTCCTCCAATGCGTTTGTTTTTATTTTTATGGCTGCGATTTCATCCGGCATGATAAGCCTTTCAAAACTAAAAAACTGTCTCAAAATGCCTTCGCCCATCTCATCATTATAATATCTGGTATAGTGAAAAGGTTGTATATTGCTGCGAAGGTCAATTTCCCCAAAATATCCTTCGAGTGTTTCGCCTATTTGTGCAAAAAGTACTTGTACACCTGACAATACCCCTATAATTAAATTTGCCGGTTTTGGCCTTCCTATCTCACCCACATTATGTTAATTCGCACTCCTCTCTGTCTTTATCAGATGCTGCCGTATACGTTCAAGCTCTTGTTTGGTATTTTCGATGTGTGTTAAAAAAACTTCACCACTTTTTCTTAATTTTATCTCAAGTTCTTTTGTTTCGGTATATTTTTTCCCAATAATTATCTTTACGGGAATGCCTATTAAATCGGCATCCTTGAATTTTACCCCTGGCCGCAAATCTCTGTCATCGAGTAATACATCGATTCCTTTCATGTTCGTCATATCGTCATAAATACTTCTTGCCGCGTCCATACATATTGTATCTTTGACGTTTACGGGAATAATGATAACATGGTATGGAGCAAGTGACATAGGCCATATAATCCCGTTTTCATCGTGTGATATTTCTATAATCGCCGCAATAATCCTATTCACTCCGATACCATAGCATCCCATAACTTTTGGCTTTTCTTTTCCATCCGCATCAAGGTAATGCGCTTTTAAAGCGCTCGTATATTTTGTTCCCAATTTAAAAACATGGCCTATTTCAATTCCCTGCGAGATTTCAAGAACATGATTACAATGCGGGCAATTATCACCCTGGGTTACATAACGAATATTTGCAATCTGATCAATTTTGAAATCCCTTTCGGAGTTAACGTTCAATAAATGATAATCTGTTTTATTCGCCCCCGTAACGAAATTAGAGAGCGTTGTAACCGCCTGATCGGCAATTATTTTAATTTTTAGACCTACAGGACCTGTAAAACCAACGTTTGCGCCGGTAGCGCGCTCAATAGTCTCACGGCTTGCTAATTCAAAAGATTTCAAACCAAGAACACCTGACAATCTTGCTTCGTTCACTTCATGATCGCCTCGTAGGAGAACGGCAAACAGTTGTTCTTGTGAAGTATAGATTAGGGTCTTTACCATGTGATGTTGTGAGATATTCAAAAAATCACTGATTTCCCGGATAGTACGTTTGTCCGGCGTGTATATTTCCTCAAGCTTTCGCAGGGAATAATTCTCTTGTTGTGGTAAGGGGGCGGCTTCAGCCCTTTCACGATTTGCACTATAACCACAGTTCCGGCACAAAATCAATATGTCTTCTCCCACAGGACTTGGGACCATAAACTCATGGGAAGCATCCCCTCCCATTGCCCCGGAATCTGCTTCTGCAATAATATAATCAAGTCTGCACCGGTCGAAAATACGGCAATACGCATCATACATTAACTGATAACTGTTGTTTAAGCCCTTCTCGTCGAGATCAAAGCTATACGCATCCTTCATAATGAACTCCTTGCTCCTCAAAACACCAAAACGGGGCCTCATCTCATCTCTGAATTTCGTTTGAATTTGATACAACGTAATAGGAAGTTGCTTATAAGAATTGATTTCATTTTTAACTATATACGTAATAACTTCTTCGTGGGTAGGACTTAACACGGTTTCTTTGCCATGCCGGTCCTGAAAAGTTATCAGGTCTGCGCCGAAAACATCTAATCGGCCACTTTCTTTTAACAGGTCTAAGTGTTGTAGTGCGGGAAGAAATACCTCTATCGCTCCAGAACGATTCATTTCTTCTCTCACAATGGCAATAACCTTGTTGAGAACCAACGTTCCTAATGGTAGGTATGCATACGCTCCGGAAGTTATTCGCCTGATAAGACCGGCGCGAATCATAAGCTTGTGGCTGTCTATTTCTGCTTCTGACGGACTTTCTTTTAATGTAGGAATTAATGTTTGAGACCATTTCATTTTCTTGTTATTCCTTGATAAATTTTTTTTTTTTTTTTTTTTTTTAAAAAAAAAATTCTGTGAAAAAAAATTTTTATTTCTTTTTTTTTTCTTTCAAGAGGTAATTTTTTTTTTTTTTTTTTAAACCAAACTCCCAGAGAAAAAAATTTTTTTTTTTTTTTTTTTTTTTTAAAAGATAAAAATATACTATGTCTCTATTATAAAAAGCGAGTTACACTTTTATAACTAACCGTTAGGCTATGATGAAAATATTTGACATACTACATTTTCGAATTATAATGTGATTTTTATTTTTAAACCTTATGTTTGCCCATGAATAACCCTGTTAATTGTGCCCAAAAAACACTCATCTTTGAAGAATATTGGTTCTTTAGCCAGTTGATAAAGCGCCACTAAGTTTTTGATGTTTTTAAAAAGCCTTACGTAATTAACAGCTGCATTGATTCAAGAATTAGTAGCAAATATTATTTGTTATGTAGGTTAGTGAATTATAGGTTGTGGTATTATTTTTGACTAGGTGCTTATAATTGGTAATTTTTATAGTACGTCTGGACTTTTTGTAATGGAAGGGGAAAAAGCGTTGCGAAGTAAAATTCTGTTGATGTGCATATTCTCGATTGCTATCTTCAGTTTATCGGAAGACCGTTTTTGCTTGTGTGCTGAAGAAAATACTCAGGTTGAGGGTGAAAAAGAAGAGAAGAGCGAATTGGCCAAACTTATGAAAGAAATAGATAAGAACTATAAGGCAACAGAAGAAATCTCTGGTTATTATAACTATAAAGAGAAAGAATGGAAAATTATAGGAGATGCGAGTGTTAACCTCATAAATCTCTGCAAAATTGCTTTAAAAAAATTCGCGCGTCCAGATGATGAAAAATATCAGAAACTTAATAGAATGATGCTGGAAGAATCTGAGAAAATGCATGAAGTATACGAACGCAGAGAGCAGGTTGGCGCATTAGAAGATGCCCAATGGCAGGTGCGCCGTTTGAGGCAAACATGCGCGTTATGCCACAAACATTTAGGTATTCATCTCTACCCCAATTTATATCCTGGGCATAAAGATTGGGGAGTAAAATGAGGCGTAAAACATTTGTTCTGCTGTTTTGCCAAACCTCAGGCCGGTGAAAAACACGATATGCACATGTGATTTATTATAGGGCTATATCACGCATCGAAAAAGTGGTTCATTTCTTAAAATGAAGTACATAACTGTAATCAAATTAAACTTCCTCAATGCAAAAAATTTGATCAAAACCTTTAGTATTGCAACTTACAGTTATAAACCGCACACTGGTATAAATTAAACATTTTAGGTTTGTTGTGCTTAAAAATGTATAAAAGGCTAAAGCCATAATTGCGAATTACTTATAAATTTGTTTGTTGTTATTGGAATTGATGCTTTAGTATTTTATAAAAGTTTATTTATGTCCGTCTGCAGTATATTTCTTAAAATTATAAGGACAAGGTTTTTCCTCGAGTTCCAGACTGTTTTGGTATTCAAATTTTTGCTTGACTCACTTTCTTTTCAATGATATATTGACAAGCCCTGAAGAAGCCGTACTATTTCTGAAATTAAATGGGTTTGGAGTGTCATTCAAAGAATTTATGAGGGGAAAAGCATCGCTTACCCAATAGATAGTACTAATTTGCTTGGTAATTACAGTAACCATGCAAATCTGGCGGTGTTTTTCATCATTTTATCGGAACGGTAGAATCTTGTGGATGGTGGTTGTAAATGTATAATGCAGTTAATTAGAAAAAAACTTTATCTAAGGAATAGTAGTTTTTATTCTGTGTATTTCTGAGTGAGAAAACATTGATGGGTTTTGTAAACACATGCTGCTTCAAATATTTTTGCGCGAAGGGGGGGGGTGAAGAAGTATCTAAATTAACAGTAAATTTTTCTATTTCAGAGATTTCTGGAATGTAAGCGCTAAGTAGGTAAACTTTTGATTAATATAATATAAATAAGTGAGGAGGGAAAAGAAAGATGAAGCTAAAAAAAGGCATTTTAGCTGGGATTTGTGCGATGGTTATTTCTGGGATGGCATCGATTGGATATGGCGCAACACAACAAGAGATATGTAAGAATATGTGGGATCCTTTTCAATCAATGAGGGCTGTGACTGGATTAATGGAACTTACATCGGGTCAGTGTACACAATTATCAAAGGATGCGGCGGCTATTTTGGCAGGTGTAAAAGAATCACATGACAGTATTTCAGTAGATAAAAATTATAAGGTTTTGAATGATGAGGTTGCTTATCATGCTGCGAACATTGATGCTGCGGCAAAAGCGAATGATTTAGAGGAAGTTCAGGTGCAATTCAGGAGAATGACCATTGCATGCAGGAATTGTCATAAGATTTACAAGACAGAGCAAAGACTCGTTCCGTAATATAAAATGCCTACGTTAATTTCCAAATAGTGAGGAGGGATTATTATGAAGTTGTTTCGTTTAAAATATGTATTACCACTTATTGCAGGGTTGGGTTTGTCTTTGACAAGCACAGCTTGGGCTTTGAATGAACACACCGCAGGTGATACAACAAAGAGTCCATATACTATATATGCGGGTCTTGGTTTTGCTGTACAAGAAAGTTGTTATTATTGCCATGGAAATGGCGGGAAAGGAACTACCGAAGGACTTATTTTTGGAGTTCCTGATTTCACTAGCACAGAATTTCAATCATCAATGACAGATAAACAGATCATAGATCATATTAATAAGGGAAAGGGTAAGTGTCCTTCTTACCAAGGAAAGATGTCTCCTGAAATGATTGAGAAAATGGCTGGTGTTGTGAGAAATTTTGCTGTAAAGTAAATTCTCGCTATCGGGTTAATAGTAAACAAACCTTAGAGATGCAAAAATCAAAGGGTATATGAACAGCACAGTACGTTCATATGCCCTTTTTATTTCAAATATGGTAATGTACCTTTTTTAATAGCCGGTGTTTTGATTATATTAATCGATGTCTCATCGCGACAATAAACATTGTGCCATTCCAAGTTTTAAAACTTCTTTCTAAAGATTTATCAAACTTCTTCCCATGGAAACAAACTTAATTACTACTGAAAATTATTTTTACACCTTATTAAAAAAAAATTATCATACTTCGGAAAAAATACGTGCGCAAATTAGAGAAACGAAGGAAAAAGTTAGAAATATTGTACAAAGAGAGCCGTTAAAAGGGTTTACTATTAACTTTCAAGGAGAAGTCATTGGATGTTCTTTTGAAAAAACACTGAAAATAATTGCCAAACGCTTATTTAGCAAAGGAGTCGTTAATCATATTTTAACATTAAGGGATAAAAATTCGGTAGAAGTAGATGCTACAGCAACACAAACTGAAGTGGAAGAACTCATTCGCTTTCTCATGAAACGTCATGTTGTCTTGCATTATAAGAAAAAAACGTCAAAAGATATCAGTAATATGTTGATAATCGATGAGAATGAACAAAATCAATTAGGAAGTTTTATTCCTGATTCACTTTGCTGTAATTATGCATCTTTTGTTGAATCTACTGAAAAATACACCGGAAGGCTGAATAGTTATCTTATTCTTAATAGTTTGCCCTTAACAACAGAAAAACTCGGTCGGGAGCTTCGTTTTAACAAAATTGAAACAAAAAATAAAGTTTTCACGGGTACCGGTTTAAAAGAAATTTACTTAAATTTAAATTTTTTAAACCTTATCCTCATGTTGGATTTAGAAGAACACTATTTGAAACTTAGAATTTTTAGCGCACAGGAAGAATACCTGAAATCTGTCGAGGAAAAAATTGACAGTCTTGGTTTTTTTGCAGATATTTTTCAATATATTGCAAGTGAAGATAATCCATTATTGTTCAACAAAAATTTGTTCATCGATTTAATGAGGATTGAACATATTATTGAAAAAGAAGATTGGAAATCACTCCCTGCATATGGAGGTTATATTTACTCAGCATTAAATAAACTTAACGAACATTTCAAAATCATGGAGGAATATAATCTTTTTTTAACTTACGCCAACTGTATTGAGAAATTTTTGGCAAAATTAGACAAGAAGCTTTTCAAACAGAAATCAGACTTTAAAAATGAAAAAAATGATTTAAATGCAAACTACAATGAATTAAAAAAGCTACATATTTTATCCCAGCACCCTCAATAAAGCATACCTATCTGGAGCTATTGAATTCTTTTAGTAAATTATTGACATACATTGATTTTATGTCCATGCAAAACAAATATTATGGCAAAGAAAATACGAGGCAAAAAGCGCTTTCCCTAAAAAGACAGGGAAATAGATTTATTTCAGGCATAAAAAAGTTTGTAACATCTGTTCTTGATCATTCGACCACTAATTCTATAAATTCCTTGCTTTCTAAAAAGGAAGTTTTTGTGAATGAACAAGAGGTAGATGTCCATAAGCTCATAGAAAAACTGAAAAAAAAGCTGAAAGAAATATCCCAATTAAAAACTGCTTCTGGAAGGGATGCTTATATGGAAGCCAGGACATGCATACCATTGCTCACCTATTTGTCTGATATTTTAGATCAACTAAATGAGATAGTTAAAAAAGATGAATTGGGCAAGAATACTCAGGATTTATATAAAAATGTTTTTCTTAAATCGAAATTGAATAAGTTCACTACGCTATTTAATGAATTGGACCGCTTAGTTACATTTGACGATGAAGATGAAAAGGAATTTGTCCGTAAAATATCGGCCGATTTACAAAAATTCCTTTATAGTAAACCTTTAAAAGAAGACAATTATACAAAAATTATAGATAAAATTAGCGCTTTGGAGGATTTTGTAATAAATAAAAACAAACCACATCTCGAAAGTGTTGATAAAATACATACCTTCACTCAAAAATTTAATCAGAATAACGTTTTTAAAAATATAATTGATATAAAAACGGAAATTGAAAAGATGCTTGAGCTAGAGAGGAAGTTCTTGCAAATTGAAACCTTTAAAAAGGAGGGTGATTTTTTTTCTTATAGCAGCAAAGAACTTGACTGTTTTCTTGAAGAAATAATAATATTTAATAAAAAATTGAAAGCAAACGGCTATTGGAACAACAAATCAAATTTTGAAGAAATCGAAAAAAAATTTGATCAATTGATTGCAGAGGTAAATGATATTGAAAACCGCATTGTTTCAAGCGCAAGGAATGAAAACAATAAAATATCTAAAGAAACCATAAAATACGTTGATTATTTAAAAAATTCCATAGTGACAAGGAAGGGTTTGGAAGGTGCAGTTATTCTTATACAAAACCAAATTAGTCAAATAGCAGGATTTATTCATGCAATTAAAGCTTCTCTCTGCCAACAATCATTTGTCCACTCCGGAGTCTCAACCAGCGTGCTTTTTGATCAAATAACCTTTTTACTTAGTAGTATTGATGTAAAATTGCTGGATATGGACAAATTAACGGAAGACATGTTCATTGACTGTATTAGTACGATATCTCACTATCAAGTAGGAGAAACGTTTCAAGAGCCGCAAAATGACGATATTAATCGCTTAATGCTGGAAATTAGAAAAAGGGAAATAATCAAAACATATAAAAATTAGCGTAAACTGGTACAAATTTTACTTCCATTAATCCCGCACTATAGTGTGAGTGATATCAGTTATAAAATACATTTGTTTTCGCCCTGACTTTCAATATACGATGAAACACAAATGAATGGATTTTCTAAAAAACTAAAGTGTTACAAAATCTGCATATTTTTAGCCGGACAATAACAATTAATCATGACAACCATTTCTCATAAAAAGGACAAAAATTGGGACTAATCTGCAAAGTCATATACCGCTATCGTCAACTCTGTAAAAAATATTATTTTTGTATGGTCTCTTCGTGCCCTTTGAGATATTTTAAAAATATCCTATGAATTTAAGTTACAAAGAACTTCCATTAATAGATTTATTTGCTCAAAAGGTTGCAAGCACTCGAGAGAGAAAAAATACCGATAAAACACCCCATGATTATGCACTGGACAAGGTAGATGCAATGTCGGTTCTACATTGTGCAAATTTGCTCAATGACCAATACCTGAAAAATGCAATTCAAGCTTCAGAAAAGCATATGATCAAAACTCAGCCTCAACACAATAATATTCCGCAAAATACAATATCCATTAACACAAATAATAATCGACCAACCAGCAGAAAAATACCACACTATACCCATCTTATTGAATTGAATGGCCATTTGATTTTTCAAGCAGCATGTTGCCTTCCGTTAAAAATATTTGCGGCAAGTCTTGACGGTAAAACCGTCTCTGGCAAGACCTTGTTTAATAGTCACTCAGATTCTGGCGGAGGAAAGTTGGTATATGAATTTTTGGGAACAGGAAAAGAATTAATAGTTGATTTAAAACGCAGGGAAAGCACCAACGTACAACGTCTGATTTTTCAAATATAAAGAAAAAAATCCCTGAGTAATTCAACTCAGGGATTTTTTCTTTAGTAAAAATAGGGATTTTTGAAATATTAAATCCATTCCTCGGATAAAACGCCACCTTCAATACCTACGACAACCTGCTTAACCGGTATTTTACGAGTTGCCCTTTCTGCACCCTCTTTTGCTACCTGAACTAACCCAAAACAACACGGTACCTGCATGATCATTACAGTCAAAGTATTAATCTTTGCGTTATCAATTAAAGACTTTACTTTTTCTATATAGACCTCTTGATCCGAATCCAGTTTAGGGCAAGCAATAGCAATGCTTTTGCCTTTCAGATAATCCTTATGAAAATCAGCTAATGCAAAAGGAACACAGTCAGCGACCAACAAAATATCTTTTTCCTGAAAATAAGGCGCTTGTGGCGAAACTAGGTGCAACTGTATCGGCCACTGCCTTAACTGAGACTGGCGCTTGCCTGATTCACCCTCGCTCTGTTCTTCCTTTTCACTAAAATCTATCGTTTTTGATCCTGGACAACCACTCATTTTACAACCTCCCTTAAAAATTTCTCTTCCAATTCAATAATAAAATTCTCGTACTTTCTTGGCAATTCATCCCCAACAGAAGCATCCGCATCATTACACCTTTGAAACATTTCACCTACCTGTGCGTCAGATAATTGACGATCAATCCAAGGATAAAGGATTTCATCTTCTTTTTTGATATGTTGTGTAAGCAAATCCATGTATCCAAAAAGGTGTTCTTTTATCGCAGCTTTGTCACCACTTTTCACCCCCTCTACTACTTGCCGGATATGGTTTCTTCCTGTATCGTGATCTTTATACATAATTTGTATAACTTCAGCATTTTCATCAACGTATTTAAATAAAATATCCTCTTCCTTCATATGATGATATTTGTCTGCATAATTACGTATAAAATCAACGCAACTTAACACAAGGTCTTTATCAAGTTCCATGCTGCTTTCAATATATTCAACAATGGAAGGTATGAGAGCCAAAAGTCGTTTAATAAGAACATGTTCATCCACAAGTTTTTTCACCGAAGGAGAATAGGTAATTTTCCTAGGAGCAGCCATCTTTGTCAAATCCACCTTTGGCTCAGGTACCTCCCTGTCCGGATAAATAGCCTTTTCTATCCTATACATCAACGTCGCTTCTTGCAGAGGATCAAGATTGTGAATTCCAACTATATCCTTCATTAAGCAGCTTCCAACAGAACATGGTGCACACCCTATGCCATATTCCTCAAGAATTTTGCCTACTTCCGGATAAGTATCAATAATCCCCTTTATCTCTTTATTTAAGATATTTTCCAAAAACACCTCCTTAATTCAATACTATTATAGTGCCGTCAATCTCAATATTTAAGAAACCATTATAGCCAACGATTATATAACATGTCAAGCAAAGAAATAGGTGAAAATTTACCAGGGAATGCTGATATCAAGCTTTTTTGCCGCTTCACGGCGCTGTCAAAGTTTTCCATAAGCACATAATATACAAAGATATGTAAAAAACGTGAACATTCCCCTAAAATATTTTATATTATAGGGCATGAACCAGCATACAACACCAATCGATAACACACACAACGAACTACTTCATTCAATTACCGTTCGTCCTGTTTCTTGGCGCGGCCTTTGGCCGCAACCAAATTCAAAATACGAATATCGAAATACGAAACAAATTCAAATGACAAAAAACCCAATGCTCCAAACTTTACGTAATCCTCATCTAATCAATGCCTTACGGTTATGCATTTTGAAAAACGAGCATAAAAAACAAGAAGTTGATGGATAGTAGTACAAAACGACCAGCAAATTGACACACTGATCCCAGCATCATTACCTATTTCTTCTCTCGTAGGAGAATCAATTCGCTACGTGGCGGAATCACAGGGACAATGGCTTGCCTTGATCGGCTGGCTGCCGCATCATTAAAATGTACCGTTCGGGATAAGTGGATTGATGGCCGCCATTTTTAAAATCGCAACGACTGAAACTCATAGCAAACAACTCACGTTTCTGATCCTTCCTCAGATACACGTACCAAACCTTGCCTCCCGTATTCTTTCTCTTAACCTTAAGCGCTTATCACAAGACTGGACTAAGGTCTATGGGCATCCAATCTGGCTTGTGGAGACCTTTGTCGATCCTCGTTTTTTAAAGGCGTCTGCTATAAGGCCGCAGGATGGATTTTTTAGGACATTCAACCGGTTTTGCCAGATCATCACAAGGCTATCTTCTGCACAATAAGCCAAAGATGGTCTTTGTTCGCTCATTGAAAGCACAAGTCCAAAAACAACTTAACAACCTTAATCTTACCATACAATTAAGAAAGGAGACAAAGCCTATGAAATTATCTTTAAAAGATGGGAATTTCTTGACGAATTATTGCAGCAAATCCCTGAACATCGCATGCCCAGAGGCGTTCGCCACAGGAAACGTTCTATCCTGCAATTTCTATCTGGCTATCATCTGCAATGCCTGGAGCTTTGCCGCCATTCAGAGTGGCAACGTTGTCCGCAAAATATGCTAAACTCTCTCCTGCCGTTATAATACAAAAACGAAACGATACGAACCACCGAGTGAACCTACCATCAGGCGTTTTTCAGCAGGTGGATGCAGAAGCAGTTGATAAAGTCCTCTCGTTGGTTTCAATCTGTGGGATAAAGCCTGCCCATGCGGTTGACGGAAAACCCTTTGCGGTGCAAGACAGCCTGACGGCAAACAGGTACATTTGTTGCCGCTTTCTTCATAAACAGGGTATAGTTCTCGCACAAACTCAGGTAGACCGCAAAACAAACGAAATACCGATGGTTCCGGTATTGTTTGATGATTTAGACATAAAAGACCGTGTCGTTACTTTCGATGCCTTACATGCGCAAAAGGAAACCGCCCGTTATCTGGTAGAAGACAAAAAGGCAGAATATATATTCACGGTGAAAGATAATCAAAAACCATAAAACAAGCCATCAAGGAACTGAATCTCAGTCTTTCCCCCTCAGCACGAAACAATTGAAAAAGGCCATGCCGCATTGAAATCCGCAGGATTTGGACCAGCACCGAATTAAACGAATATCTGATTTTACGTTAAGCAGGTATTTTGCATTCATAGAATATTTACAAAAGTCAAGACCGGCAAAAGACCGAGGAAATTGTTTACGGTATTACCAGCCTGACACAACAAAAGCAAGCCCAAAACATTTTAAGTTTTCCGCGGACACTGGTCAATAGAAAATGGACTTCATTATGTGCGTGATACCTCTTCCGTGAAGACCATTCTCAAATACGCACACAAAATGCCCCAAGGGCAATGGCTTTTTGAAGAACCTTGTGGTTGGGCTGTTTCATTTTCTCAATGTACCAAATATTGCAAAGACGTCAGAAATTTGCGGCAAGACCTTTCTTGCACTTCAATGCTTCGCTTGTAATGTGAGAAAAAAAAAGCCTTTATTTTTACTACTCTTTCATTACTACAGGGATACTCCGCTCCATTTTGCTTGTTTGCTCATTCTTGCCCGTTTACATGAGAACTCTATCGTTTTCTTTCTTCTCCACTTATTGACGGGAGCTTTTGGCACAAATTCTTGATCCGCGTCTTTCGTAGGGTGACTTTGACGTTGCCGTGTTTGCCGCTTGCAATTATTGTTTGTTTTTATTATATTCTAAAAAGTCGACTAGTCGAATTTAATCCGCTCTTAAATAATACATTTTCACACGTTAGCCATGGCTTTAGGCTATTCTATAAATGCGGTGAGGTTTAACGCATGGACGGATTTTTGAAAAACTAAAATATTACCGTAATTTTTTTAAAAAGGGCTGTTATCTCCCAGACTTTTTTAAACCTTTATATTTTTCAGAAAAAAATAATCAAGTGAATATTGTTACTTATCCAGCCCCTGTATTGCGCCAAAAGGCAAAACCTCTGACAGAAATCAATGCAGATGTGTATAAAAAGGCAGAAAAAATGGTTGAATTGATGCGTCGTGTGCATGGTATTGGATTGGCGGCGCCACAGGTAGGCTGGTCTGTGCGCTTGTTCGTTATTGATGTTGTTGGAAATAATGTAGACGATAATGTGTTTATCAACCCATCAATTATGGAAGAAGCTGGTGAAACAAGTAATGAAGAAGGATGTTTAAGTTTTCCAGGCATTATGGGAAAGGTTATAAGAACCCACAAAATTAAGGTATGCGCGTATAATCTTAATGGACAGAAAATTGAGGTTGTTCTGGAAGATTTACTTGCCCGTGCATGGCAACACGAGCTTGACCATCTGAATGGATGTCTTTTCATAGACAGAATGAGCCCTGCCAGCAGACTTGCTGCATCTCAACAATTAAAAGAATTAGAGCAGTCATATAAAAAAGACCGGGTTCCGGTTTAATACACTCTTTTGCAAAATCTGAAAAAGGGAGAAAAGGAACAGTTGGTTAAATTATGAACGTTATTTTTATGGGAACTCCGGAATTTGCAGTTCCCAGCCTGAGTTTTTTGGCAAAATCAAGGTATAATGTTGTTGCCGTGGTAACACAACCAGACCGGCCAAAAGGAAGAAGCAAAAAACTTTGCCCTTCGCCGGTAAAAATCAAAGCTATGGAATTGGGATGGGAAATATTACAACCAGCCAATGTAAATGACGAACCTGTAATAAAACAATTGAAAAGATATGCCCCTGACTTTATCGTTGTTGTAGCATTCGGGCAACTTTTATCCAGCCGAATAATCGATATTCCACGATTCAAATGTATAAATATACACTCATCTTTGTTGCCAAAATACCGTGGAGCCGCCCCTATAAACTGGGCTATTATAAAAGGTGAAACTATGAGTGGCGTAACCTCTATGGTGATGACCATTAAAATGGATGCAGGTGATATTATTGCGCAAAAAAGCGCTTCAATATCCTCGGATGAAAACGCAGGGGAACTTGAAAAAAGATTATCATTTATGGGTGCTGAGTTGTTATTGGAAACATTGGATAGTATTGCAACAGAAACGGCGCGTTATAAGAAACAAGAGGAAGAAAAGGTGACTTTTGCCCCAAAACTGAAAAAAGAAGACGGATTGATCTCCTGGGTAGAAAAAACACAGGAAATTCATAATCGAATACGCGGCGTTACACCTCTTCCTGGGGCATATGCGTTTTACAATAAGAACAACCTGCCAGAAACGAGAAAGAGGATTATTCTCTTAAAGACACGTATTCATGAGGGATGTAGCACGCAGGAATCTATTATACCGGGAACAGTTGTCGAAACGGCAACCTGTGGAATTCACGTTGCAACATTGGATGGCTCTATTTGTATTACGCAGTTGCAACCTGAAGGGAAACGCGCAATGGATGCGCAGGATTTTATTCGTGGTTACAAAGTTGCATCTCAGGACATGTTTACTGCATAAACACTAACATTTTTATAAGAGGCCGATAATTATGGAATTTATTGATAAGAAGTTTGTTTCTATCAATAATCTTATGGTAAAACTCAGGAAGAAAAAATGCTCTTCAAAAAACTTACTTATTCTCTTCCCGCATTGTATTCAACACTCGGCGTGTAAACAAAATGTAAAGAACGATTTGAACGAATGTAAACGCTGCGGAAAGTGCAAGATAAAAGATCTGATAGAATTTTCTGAAGAATATGGCGTTCACATATCTCTTGCCACCGGAGGACGTATTGCCCTTCAAAAAGTAAAATCAGCAGAGATACACGGAGTTGTTGCTATTGCCTGCGAAAAAGAATTAAGAACCGGTTTGATGGCCGCTGCCCCAAAAACCATTTTTGCAGTGCCGAATCTCAGACCACATGGATATTGCAAAGATACGGACGTATATATGGATGAAGTAAAAGAAGCAATTGAAAAATTCCTCAAATAAGATTGATGTACGCCTTGAAAGTATTCGCATTCTGCGGAAGGTTGATGAAAAAGATGTTTTAGCACAGGAACTTGTTGAGGAGCGATGCCAACAAACGAATGTATCAAGGCGAGACAAACACCTTCTCCTTGAACTGGTAAACGGCATTACCCGCCATCGATTATCCCTTGATACCATACTTTCTTTCTTTTCTAAGATTCCGCCCCAAAAAATAGAACCCTGGTTGCTATATGCATTGCGTCTGGGAATCTATCAAATGATTTTTTTAGATAAAATACCTCATTCAGCCGCGGTAAATACCTCCGTAGAACTCGTTAAAAATCTAATACGGCGCCCGGATGCTGCGCGGTTTGCCAATGCGATACTGCGTGCAGTAGACAGAACCATAAAGAATAAATATTCAGTCAATCATAAAAATGTCAATCAGCAAAAATTGTTATACAAGAAAGAAAACGTTTGGTGTGAGTTCAGCGAGCCAATCTTTCCAGACCCGGGGGAAAACCTTACATCATATATCGCAAAAAACTATAGCCATCCGGAATGGTTGATAAAGCGCTGGCTCACCAGATACGGGATAGACAAGACAATAGAAATATGCAAGGCGAACAATCACATCCCGACATTATCTCTGCGTATTAATCATAACAAAACTTCAATCAATGAATTTGCTTCCCTCCTGGAACAGAATGGCATTCTTGCGCGTGTAATAGATAACAATGCATTGATAATAAACAAGAGTGTTGTTTCTGACATACCTGGATTTTCTAATGGATTATTTTCGGTGCAAGATATAACTTCCATGAAAGTTGGTACCTTTCTCATTGCAGAAACACCCACCGCCGGCGCAATCACCCTATTGGATATGTGCGCAGCGCCTGGGGGAAAAACAACACATATTGCCGAAATAATACAAAACAAAGGCAGCATTTACGCTTTAGATATTTCTCTGAAAAGGCTGCATCGTGTAAAAGAAAACTGCCAAAGACTAGGCATCAAAAACATTACCATCATCTGCTGTGATGCTTCAGAAGGAAAAATCCCCTTTCGCGGCAAATTTGACCGTGTGCTTGCAGACGTGCCATGTTCCAACACCGGAGTGCTTTCACGGCGGGTAGAAGCCCGGTGGAGGATCACGGAAAAAAATATAAAACAGTTGGCGGCACTTCAATATTCTCTGCTAAAAACAGGTTCCACCATGCTTAAACAGGACGGTATTTTGGTATACAGTACCTGTAGTATCGAACCGGAAGAAAACCAGGAGGTAGTGCAAAAATTCCTTAAAAATGAACCACAATTTTATCTTGATAAAGAAGATTGCTATTCCCCGGAAATAAACAAAGGAGATGGTGGATATATGGCAAGGATACGGAAAAGAAATTTGGGGTGGTAATATATTGTGTGGAATTTTATTATATTTGTTATTGTGGTATACAAAAATTATACAGTAGAAATATTATTATACTATACTCAAACGGATTGAAAATTCAATGTAGAGATCCCCTTTAACTATGGTAAACTATTGACCTATGAAAATTACCCTAACCGAAGAGCAGAAACAAAAGCTGGAAGAACAGCACAAAACCGAAAGAGATAGTAGAATATGCGATCGGATAAAGGCTGTATTATTGGCTAACGAAGGCTGGACTCAAAGGCAAATAGCTCAGGCATTACGCATACATGAAACCACGGTATGGGGTCACGTAAAGGATTACGTAATTCAGGAAAAATTAAAACCAAGCAGTGGCGGCTCTTCAAGTAAGTTGAATGAACAGCAAACGATAGAGATAATATCACATTTAGAACAAAACACCTATCCATCAACCAAAGAAATCATTCAATACGTCCAAGACACTTATGGTGTAAGTTATACGCAACAAGGCATGCATGATTGGCTGATTAAGCACAAGTTTTCGTATAAAAAGCCTAAAGGGGTTCCCGCCAAGTTCAATAAATTACGGCAAGAAGCATTTATTCGGGAATATGAAGAATTAAAAGCCAACCTCGGACCTGGCGAGGTTGTGCTGTTTATTGACAGTGTCCACCCTACTCAAGCGACAAAAATTACCAGTGGTTGGATTAGAAAAGGCGTAGAAAAGATGATAGCTACCGTTGCAAGCCGGAGTAGAATAAACCTAACTGGTGCAATTGATTTAAACACCATGTCGATTATTACTCGTGAGTACGAGACCATAAATGGTAGCGCTACCGTTGACTTTTTAAAGGCAATCGAAGCAGCACACCCTGCATCCGCTAAAATTCATATAATCGCTGATGGTGGCGGAGCCCATACGTCAAATGAAGTAGGATTATTTTTATCAGAAGCAAATGCAGTAAACCGATTATTTTTAGATGAAACGTACGGGATCAAATTACCTGGCAATAGCGTAAAATTACCGAAGAAAATGAAAGTACAGCTAAAATCAATTGTAGAAAAAGAGGCACAATTGTTTAAGGATCATTCAATTTTAGATGTTGACAAATTAACTGCGCGTGAATTATTAGATACGCTAAAAGCACCACAACCGCATCCTAAATTAGTGATGCATATCTTGCCACCCTATAGTCCCAATTTGAACCCAATTGAAAGAGCGTGGAAGGTAATGAATGAGCATGTCAGAAACAATAAGGTATTCGATTCATTTACTGAATTCAAAGCTAAAATCCGTACGTTTTTTAGTTCAACCTGGAATATCATTTTACCTGATTTGACAGACAGAATTAATGATAATTTCCAGAAGCTGAAACCAGTGGTTTCAGTCTGATTGAGTACATACGATATAAAATTATAAGGTAATTTTTGAAACACTAAGCAACAATTTTACCTGATAATAGTGTTTTTCTCAAGTTATCAGGGCAAATGATTGTGATAATCAATGGTTGGCTGTTAAAGAGGAGGTAAATATGATAGAAATCATCAAAGCAGATAGTCGTCATTTTTCAAACTTTGGGTGGCTCAAGACTTATTGGTTATTTTCTTTTTCTAACTATTTTGATCCACATAACATTCAGTTCGGAGCTTTGCGGGTATTTAATGATGACATCGTTGAGCCCGGAAAAGGCTTTCCAACCCATCCACATGAAGAAATGGAGATCATCACTATTGTTTTAGATGGTGAGATGACCCATGAGGACATTATGGGTAACAAAACCGTTATAAAAACCGGTGATGTGCAGCGCATGTCGGTAGGAACAGGACTTACCCATTCTGAATTCAATTTGGCCCAGGAGCCGGTGCACTTTTATCAGATATGGATATTCCCTGACAAGTCTGGACTGAAACCAACATATGATCA
This sequence comes from Candidatus Kuenenia sp., assembly GCF_027493735.1. Classification (NCBI taxonomy): domain Bacteria; kingdom Pseudomonadati; phylum Planctomycetota; class Candidatus Brocadiia; order Candidatus Brocadiales; family Candidatus Brocadiaceae; genus Candidatus Kuenenia; species Candidatus Kuenenia sp. Next base: position 2,760 of record NZ_JAOSKF010000018.1, on the reverse strand, counting down.
GAATAGATACGAAACGGCCAAATGGGAAAATCGACTTTTGCCTGTGGCATCCGGCCAAAATATACCGGAGACAGTATCTTTTCATACTGACGCAACAATCTATCGGTGCTCGTTGGATGCAGAAAAGGAAGTGACTCATGAGGCGACCGCTGGACGCAGGATTTTTATTTATCTTGCTGAGGGGCGAATCTCAATAAACAATGAAACGTTGAATGCCAAAGACCAAGCACGCATTGATCTCGAAGAACCCCTTGTTCTCAAAGCTCAGCAGCCCTCTGATCTTATCCTGATTGACGTTCCCTCATGCAAGGGATGGGGCTACAGCGAAGAGACTCTGAAGGGTAAAGAACAATAAAAGCCAACAAAAAAATTCAGCGGACGCAAAAAGCCGCGTCGCTGATTTAATCGTTAGATCATCTAAAAAGAGTCATGGATTTACTAAAATCTATCAAAGAAAAGTCAAAATACTTTGCTGAGACAGTAGAAGACCAAGGGGTATTAAGTGTAATTTCGCATATAGAGATTGCAAAACGACACTATGAGGGCGGAAAAAAATGGCGACAACTATTTGTATAATGATGTTGTCTATGGATGCAATCAGGCTTTTGAAGGATCATTGAAGGAAGCATATGGAATAATTACAGGGGATGACCCAAATAAAATTATGCCCCACCAGATAGAAAAATATTTTGAACAGAACAGCGTGCTAAGAGAATGTGTACTTACACTATTTACAAATCACAGAATGGCGTGGAGAAATAAATCTACACATGATTACAAACTGTATTTTTCAGAGCATGAGGCATTTTTAGCAATCGTAAATATTTCAGAATTTATCAAAATCCTCTTAGACCAAATGATTGAAAAAAGGGCGTATGATAAAGAAACAACAGTAATAGCATCTGGTCAATTTGAGCGAACACATGATTATCGAAATTCAAATCTATTAGATAGCACGATCGAGCTTTTAAAAGGGTTTTTCCGAAGTTAATCCAGGGAAGGTGTCTGGAGTTTTGATACCAAGAATTACGGAAAGAGAAGTCATTGGATCACTCACTGCATTATGTAAATAAACTTGGCGATGATATAAGAGTATTTCCTGAATACTCTATAGAATTAAAAGGAAGTAATGGCCAATATAGAGCAGATTTTTTATTTGAGAAAGCCGAGGAAAGGCTGTTAATTGAGAGCAAACAATGTAGCGATGTTTCAAAGCGTCATCTTAGTGATGGTTCTGACCAATTGTCAGCATATTATGGCTGCATCTGGCATAGAAAAATGGTGTTCTTTATATTCCACCGCTTTCTCATGGAGTAGAAATGGAAGTGGCTCGTATTGAGAGAATGGTTGAGAATAAAATATATAAAATTATACAAACCTTTCCAAAAAAAATACCTAACACGTAGCATAAACATGGGGACAATTCCCATATTAGAAAACAATACGGGGGTTGTCCCCGTATTTCCGAACAGACGTAGTTAAAAAAGGGGAATAAGAAAATGGATATATATGAATTTGCAATGCAGATGGAAAAAGACGGTGAAAAGTATTACCGTGATTCGGTCCAAAAAATTAACAACGCAGGGCTTAAAAATATACTGTGTCTACTGGCAGATGCTGAAGTGAAGCATTACAATATTCTTCAGAAAATGAAAGAAAATGAAAAAATTCACATGTCTGATACACAATTATTATCAAACGTAAAAAATATATTTATACAAATGAAAGAAGAGAAAGACACATTCGGTGTTACTATCTCGCAAATAGATTTATATAAAAAGGCTCAGGATATTGAGAAAAAGAGCAAAGAATTTTATTTAGAAAAAGCGGAGGAAGTAAAAGACCAATCTCGAAGATCACTATTTTTGAAGATTGCAGAGGAAGAAAAAAAACACTATTCAATACTGGAAAACATAATCAATTTCGTATCCCGACCGCAGAATTGGCTTGAAAATGCCGAGTGGTTCCATTTGGAAGAATATTGAAGAAGTTGGTAATTACTTTTGTCGGTCAGGTTCGTCAGCGTCCTTTTTTGCTTACGCACCTATTTCTTTTAAATCTTTTAACACTTCCTTTGCGTGATCAGCAGGTTTTACCTTTTCATAAATTTTCGCGATGTTGCCCTTAGGATCGATTTAAAATGACGTTCTAATGGCTCCCATATGTTCTTTCCTCATGAATTTTTTCGTTCTCCATTGAGATATACTGTAAGAGTTCATAAATAGGGATTTCCAGAATTAGGTTTAACTTCTGTCAGTACAAATAGCTATAGCATTTTTGTAATCACATTTTGTGGACACCTTGAGTATAGTTTCAACAGTTTAAAAATCAAATTCCAATACCGTTCACGAAAACTGCATGCTTCTCGATGAGCGCCTTTATAAAGGCGCTCATCGAGAAGCATTTTCTCAGAGGTCGGACTTATATTTCCTGCGAACTATGCAAGCATTGGAACTGGGTGCAGCCCAATGGCAAACATAAAGAATACGCAGCACTGGGAGTATCTCTTCCACCACTATCACTACCTCGGCAATCCCCGGCTTGTTGGCGAACACCTCAGACACATCGTACGTATCGGCAATCAGGTTGTTGCCTGCCTGGGGTGGGCAAGCGCCGTATGGAAGGTCAAAGACCGTGATCGTCTCATTGAATGGGATGAGACTACTAAACCGTACGCACTTAGGCACTGTCCAAAAATAATTTGGTATTTTTATTAATTTAGTTAAGTGAAATTGTATAATTCCAATCTGGCAAGACACT
>NZ_JAOSKF010000017.1:0-2239 GCF_027493735.1 Candidatus Kuenenia sp. | reverse complement strand
GGTTATATTAGTTGCGTTGCCCCTCAATTCTTTAATGAGGAAATAAAACGCGGTAAACGACATGCAATGTATTTTGAATACTAATGGAAACTAAGTATTTCGCTTCAATTATTTGTAGCACTTTAGTTTTTTGAAAAATTCCAATAATAGCGGTGTTTGCCGCATAGTGTAGGGGCGAAGCATTTGCTAAAATTGTCATAAATGCGTTCATGCCCAAACGGGCAAATGCTTCGCCCCTACTTTTTCAAAAAACTAAAGTGTTACAATTATTTTGGAATGTCTGTTCCATTAAGTCTTCAATTGAATCGGGGCGGTGGCAAATCGCCAGAATTTGAAAGGCAAAAAATCCCGGCCAGATTCTTGCCAGCCGGAATGAAGTCATATCAAGAAAGGCAATGAGTTTTGAACTGCCGTTCATATCCAGCAAAGGAACCCCAAATCCCAAGATCTTTTCAACTTTGAATCCGGAGTTTTCAAGCAAACGGCGAAAGGAATTGACCGTCATGAGTCGTTTATGGGTTAAGTCAAGTATACCTCTCCTTCCATAATTAAAACTACCATAACAGAGCATCAACCGAAGAATAAAAAATGCAACATTACCAGTGCTTGCATATAATTTACCACCGCTTTTAAGAAAATTGAAAATTTCTTTAGTGCCTTTTTCAGGACAATTCAAATGCTCAAGAACGTCCAAAGAAAATGCAAAATCATATTTTTCTGCCGGAAACTGACCTCCCCATGGTTCGTCAAGGTTCACTACATAATGTTTGAGAACATCACTTTGTACAGCATTACATTGGTCGATAACCGTTACGTCAACCCCCCGTTCCGCATGTGCCATTGAAACAGCTCCAATGGCGCCTCCGCCAATATCTAATAACGTTTTACCCTTTTCAATTGGAAGATTCCGAACATGGTAGTGCAGGGAATTTTTTGCGGATTTACTGGTATATTGATACTGCATATCCGCCCTTACATCAAACTTAGGGTCATAAAAAATCTCGTAATTCATCAAACGATATTTAATAAGAGTCTTAATACAATTCCAGGCATAAGCTACACCATTTACGCGACAAACTTCATCTCCATAATACGTTGGGATGGGAATTTCCTTTATTTTAAAACCGGCGGCATGAAATTGCACAATAATATCCGCATCGAAATCAAATCCCTGACTATTATAATTAAAAGGAATCTTACGAAGCGCTGATACCCGGTAAGAGCGGTAGCCGGAATGCATTTCAGACATCTGGCTCTTAAGCAAGGCGTTTTGTATTTTGGTGAGAATCCGATTACCTATCCATTTATACAACGGCATACGGCCTTTCAAGGCGCCGCCTCTCTGCAAAAAACGGCTGCCGAAAACGGCGTCTGTTTTTTCTGTATAAGCGGCTAATATATGGGGCAGGCTTTCGGGGGCATACTGGCCGTCACCGTGGAGAAGTACAACAATATCAAAACCTCTTTGGATGGCATAATTGTAACCAAGTTTTTGATTGCCGCCATACCCCTGATTATAAGGTGTTTGAAAAATTCGTAGCGGAGCAATTTCTCCTGACCACTGAATATTCTGTGCCTTGCTATATGTGTCGTCGGTGGACCGATCATCAATAATATAGATTTCCGCTAATTTCTCTGCAACCCATTTCGGTATACGATTAAGTACATCTTCGATATGTTGCTCTGCATTATAAGCAACAGTAAATACTGCCACACGATTGTTTTGAAGAACCTCTAATGCCAGTTGTTTAATATTATTCATTAGCCATGCTCAATCAGACGGGAACCACGGATTTCGGCTCAAATTGTTAAACTTTAGTTTTTTGCAAAAATAGGGGCTAGTATAACGTTTCATTAAAATACCTACATTGATACAGTCGTTGCGAGCGACAGCGAAGCAATCTTAAGTCTTTTGGGAACAAGAGATTGCTTCGTCGCTCCACTACTCGCAATGACATTTTTTTACGTACACATTTTAACGAAACGATGAACTAGGCATTTGCCAGTTTGGGTATGAACGCTTTTATGACAATTTATAGCAGATGATTCACCTCTACAATATACGGCAAACATCGAGATTGTTGGAATTTTTTAAAAAAACAAAGTATTACTAAAAAAAGCACTTCGTGGGTTATGGATTTACATTTTATGAGCATCTCGAGTATCGTTAAATTGCTCGCTCATAAGGGACATGCCCCAAAACTTTAGCTGCATATAAGTCTTGGGTATGATGTATATG
>NZ_JAOSKF010000016.1:0-4414 GCF_027493735.1 Candidatus Kuenenia sp. | reverse complement strand
ACCAGTGTCCAATCGTTATTCACAGAATATTCGGCTCTTACGGCCAAAACCTCACGGCTCATGGTATGGGCAGATCAGAATGGAATATTCTTTTTCGCCGATTCCTTTACCGGCACAACTCATAATAAAAGGTGGAACAACTTCCAATCAGGTTTCATGGATTGGTTACCTAACCCGCAACCGGTTCTTGCACCACCTAATCTGCTTGCTACCCAAACATTTTTTTCTCGTCGTAGTTTACTTGCTCCTTTATTATGTAATAACATGCCCTGGCCAGCTTATTGCTCAAGGCTTTCGTTGCCAGAACTACATGGCTCTTTGACGCCTTCCTCTGATGCCATTTCCTTCCCTTTTCGCAAAATCTTACGTGAAAATGCGCTGCCTCCACATACGCCCACGCAAGGTATTTATTCCCGTTCTTACGGTTTCCTTTCCCTTTGCTCTTACCATTCGATAATTTTTTGCCGATACGCATCTGCAATAAGATGAATACATCCCCACATCACTAAATCGCTCTATGTTCCCAGTCTCCAGCATTATCGTCATTGCCAGGATTTCGCCTATCCCAGGCACCTTGAGCAATTTCTTATACGGCTTCTTTAGCTTCACCTCCTTTAATACCGCTTTCTCTATCTTGTATATCTGCTTATTTAATACCTCTATTACCTCGTGATCGCACTGTGCTGACATGGTCAAATGCACGTCGCTGAACATCCCCATTACCTCTTCGTTACTCAGCTTCTTTATCGTATCACCGCTTATCGGTACTCCTTTGTTACGGTTTACCCATCGTTTGCATACTCAATATATGCGCTGTCCTTTGTTGTACCAACATCATCCGCTTCCTCAGTAAATCCCTCACTGACCGCGTCTCTTTGGGATAAATATATCCCTCTGGTAATATCTTTAACCGTAACATCTTTGCCAACCAAAACGAATCCCTCGTGTCGTCAATGTACTTTAATCCCTCATACTGCTGCATTGCCGATGTATTTGCCAGGTGTACCTGATAGCCTGCCTCCATCAGACCATCCACTATCCAGTACCAGTTAAAGGTCGATTCTACTACTATACCCTTTATTTCTTTTTTGTATGGCTCCTAATACGCGCTTTATTTCATTGATGTCATTACGGTTTCTCCTCTTGAATACCTTCCGATCCTCCTCATCGAGTATTCCAATATAATTATTATCACCATGTAAATCTATTCCTACGAAATATCCCATTGCTCGCTCCCTCCTTACTTTGTTATTATTTAACAATCGCCTTTCACGGTATCCTCCATTTTACCATGAAGAGTGCGCTCGGAGGTGCGCTTCTATATGATTATCAGGTTTGCAACCTGAACCAAACGTTTTATACTTTCAATCCAGCCTTCTATTAGCAGAACAAATGACAAATAAATTCCAGATTCCAAACAGTCATCATGTTTCATTTGCAACACCCGGAAACGATGAAAATGGTTTTATAACCCTATCGTGTTGTAGTATGTGTACTTAAACTATTTTTTTGTAGTCTTACTTTAGAGTCGGAAACATCTGGCATTTCTGTTTCTGTACCGGTTCAAATGTATAGGGCCATCCAAAAAGTATCAGCTTGTCATTGCAAGGGTCTCTCAGCTTGTCATTGCGAGGGTCTTTTCCGAAGCAATCAGTATACTACGAGATATTTCGTGACGTAAGAAACGCCATATCGCAGGAGAAGCAAATTAAGAGGTGGCTCAAGGGCTTAAAAAATAGAATTAATTAATGGAATGAATGCAGGATGGAAGGATCTCTATGACGGTTTATGAGATTGCTTCGGAAAAGACCCTCGCAATGACAAGCTGAGACCCTCGCAATAACAAGCTGATACCCTTGTAATGACAAAATAAGTCACCAGTCATCATGTTTCATTTGCAACACCCAGAAACGATAAAAATGGGCTTATAACCATATCGTGTTGTAGTATCTGTATTTAAACTATTTTTTGTAGTCTGATTTTCGAGTCAGGGATTTTGTGCATTGGAATTTTACCGCAGTACATGGCCCCATTATACGCATAAACTCATAGGTTCAGGTTGCAAGCCAATGTCATTAAGTTAAGAATTATTGTAACACTTTGGTTTTTAAAAAAAACGTATTACCGATAAGCTCCGTAGGAGCAACCTGTTTGTAGATAGGATACCATAACAGATCGTAGAGACAGGTTTGAAACCTGTCTCTATAATCAGGAGCGGCCTGTCTTCCTGTCAATCATATACAGGCCGCTCCTACGGAGCTATTTACCTGTTGAATTTTATTGCGCTACTAAACAGACCGCCCCTAAAGGGGCTACATTGTTTTTTATGTCCCCTTGGATTTTTCAAATATAGTCAAACAAATAAGGTTTTCGAAAAATTTACACACCCCCGGCCCCTCTTTTAGGGGGAGATAAGAAGTCCCCTCTATCAAGAGGGGATTTAGGGGTGTGTTTGATAATATGCCTAGTCAAATAAATCTGTTTTTTAGAGAAGCCATTTTATCGCCAAATCTCTAAAATCATATTTGTTTGGCTATAACTAAAGGCACTGTCCAAAAATAATTTGGTATTTTTATTAATTTAGTTAAGTGAAATTGTATAATTCCAATCTGGCAAGACACTGTGTTTGTTTATGTTTATTTCTTTCATTTGGTCATCAGTGATTTTGATTCCTTTTTGGTATTCTTTCTCGTTAAGAATGGTTTGTACGAGAAGACCCGCTGTTGTTGTAGTGCCAGCAATTAAACTTAGCATAACATCATAAGACCTCAAAGGATTCCCCTCCCAATTTTTACTGATAAAACTAAACAGACGATGTTCTACCGGATTCCATTTTGATGCTCCTGAGGGATAGTGGCAAATCCTGATGGAGAGTCCGTAAACTTTACAAATATTTTGATAAAGCGCATATTTCCACAACCGGGGACGAAATCCGTTGCTCCCTCCTGCGTCACAAAGAATAAGGAGTTCTTTTGCGCATGGATACCTCTTCCAACCAAATTCATCCAGCCAAATCTTAATTGACTCGACTGCAAATTCCGGTGTGTCATAGGACGTACCAACAATAACTGTCCCTAGATTAGTCAGCAATTCATAGATACCAAACGGACATCCAACACCAATTGCCTGTGAACGAAAATCATGGGCCAAAACTTCATTTACTATTTTTGTCCACGCCTTGCCCTCATTTCTGAAATTACCTATCAATTCCTTTTTCTTACTGTCAACACTGATTATTGGCTGACCAGAATCTTCAAAATACTTTTTTGTCTCATTAATAATTTCAAACTGTCTATTACGGTCCGGATGACGTGTCTCTGCTATCGTTTTGCGATTTACTCTCAGAGAATAATCCATGTCCTTAAGAAGCTTACTAACTGTTGTTGCACATACGCTTACACCTCTATCACCGCATTCTTTTTTTAGAGTACGTGTGCTTCTTCTCGTCCATATTTTCCTTTACCCATTGGGTCTCCTGCAGTATCGCCCTCCATCAATTCTTCAAGAAGTTTTACCACATCAGTTTTTTTTTAATCGAAGAACGACCTGCACCAACCTTACGTATCCGTCCCGGTGTAATGTTCTTACTGAAAGTTCCCGACGCCCTTGGCAATTGTTTTTACATTTATGCCGGTTAGCTGTGAAAGTCTTAAATCGCCGCCATGTCCCAGTTTCATTGATTCTAAACCAAGATAAAGCCGTTTCTGCCTTTCATCAAGTATGGAAAGAAATGTCTGCAGGCAATCCGTAACCACTTCACTCCCAAAGCCGGGAATTAATACCTTTTCTTCCTTACAAGCACACAACATGATTGACTGTTTACGTCTGGCGAGTTGATCCGTACCTAACACCTTGGAGATAGACCAAATATTCTCCGGCAATCTGCTCGCGCAAGACCCTCCAGATACCACTTAATTGAGTCAGTGCATTAAAAGACTCGCACATGTACCTGCAGTTTGAAGCTCCGAGGGCAAAATAACCTTCTTCCTGGGATTTATTAATGATGGCCTCGAGGAGTATCTACAAGACTTCCTTGTTGAGAAAAATATATTTTGATTGAAACTCAAATGCCATATCCCATTATAGCTTGCAAGTGTATCCAGTGTATGGTATTTGCCCGCATGGGAATAACTCGCACGATGTCCGAGCGATTTTAAGCTACCTCGAAAACCCGTTGCTTTTGAAGTCGTTCCCAAAGCTTCTTTGATACTGTCCAGAGTTAAAACGACATCCCACTGCTGAATAGTCTCAAGAGCTTGCGATGAGAATGTAGCTAAGCGCATAATGACACCATTAGGATTAATGCGCCGGATAAAATACCACTTAATCCTAATGTTATCATAATGGCTGGAGGGTGTCAATGCCTATATTTACTAGTTGTAACGGCTATTACCGTGACATACACAAAGACACT
>NZ_JAOSKF010000015.1:3431-7895 GCF_027493735.1 Candidatus Kuenenia sp. | reverse complement strand
TTAACACCGATTTTCACACACACATAAACCATCATAATACACCCCTTAAAGTCGTCTGTGTTTGAAGGCTGCAGAGCGATGAATTTATTTTGCCCTTACCTTGTAAACTTATATTACAAAATAGTCTATGCCTTGTATTTCATTACTTGCCTGTTAGTAGTAACAAATTACATTTTTAAATCAGGGCATTTTTGCATTATTCGGGAATTTCAGCAAATTTTGGGATTTTAGGGTGATAATATGATGAACAAAATGCTTGATTGATGATTATAAGTGTGCTACAATTCTGAATATTAACCAATTAGCAAGCGCAAATACCTCTCAAATAGAAGGTATTTGACGGTATTATCAGTATTCAGCAAGAATATTACAAATGCATAATCATCATAATAACACCCTAATACATGGCAAACTTAATCTAGTTTCATATTTCAATAATCCTGTTTCACAAAGACAAAAACAATATGAAGCAGTAAGGGCCATTGTAATTGACAAACAGGCAGTTGAGACTGTAGCAACAAAATTTGGTTACAAGCCAGGCACGGTTTATTCTTTAATGAGAGACGTTAATGCAGGGAAAATAGAACTTTTCCCTATCGTGCGAAAGGGCCCTAAAAAGAAAAGGACTACTTGTGATGTTCAGGATAAAATTATCAAATACAGGAAACAGGGACTATCGACAACCGACATCCATAGCCGCCTTGCGGAAGAGGAGATCAATATATCTGCAATCACAGTAGAACGTATTCTGAAAACCGCAGGGTTCGGCAAACTAAAACGCAGAACGAATAATGAACTTGGAAAAACTCTTAAAAACAAAATCATACCGGAACGTTCGGAACACCTGGATTTTGAGATACTCGAATATCTTAATGTGGATTGCCCCACGGCCGGGGTTTTCTTTTTTATCCCTTATATCATAGAATCCGGTATCCTTGATTTGTTGCAGGAATGTAAGTTGCCTGAATCAAGCGATATTGGATCGACGCAAGCCTGTCTTTCCATGTTACTGCTGAAATTAATAGGCGAGAGGAGGCTGACCCATATTTGTGCTTATGACCAGGAACCTGGCTTTGGAGTTTTTGCCGGATTAAACGTTCTTCCGAAGCCTACATACATGAACACCTATTCATGCCGTTGCTCTGAAACTCAGTTGATGAATTTGCAAAGCAAAGTTGTTTCGCTTTTCAGGAAAAAGTATCCGGACTTTTATAGTAGCGACTATATAAATCTTGATTTTCACTCGATCCCGCATTATGGGGATGAATCCGAAATGGAAAAGATCTGGTGTGGGTCTAAGGGTAAGACCATGAAAGGCGCTAATACCATCATTGCGTCTGATAGTAAAAGCAATGCAGTTTTATATACAAGAGCTGATATACTACGGCGCGAAGAGTCGCAAGAGGTTAAAAAGTTTGTAAGTTACTGGAAAAATATAAAAGGCAATGTTAGCGAAACACTTGTTTTTGATTGCAAGTTTACGGCTTACAATATCCTTGACGATCTTGAAAATGACAAGGTAAAGTTCATAACGCTTCGTAAACGTTATGCCGGCCTTGTGAAGGAAACATTGGTACTTCCAAAGGAGGTATGGAAAAAAGTTTATATTCCGGTTCCAAAGCGAAAGTATAAAAACGTCTCAGTTTATGAAAGCGAAGTCAGGCTTAAAGATTGTAAAAACATTTTCAGGCAAATAGTGGTGAAAGATCACGGACGGGAGAACCCTACATTTATTTTAACCAATAGCAAAGAGCTGTCCTTACAAAGGGTATTGGAAGTTTACGCTAAACGATGGCGGATAGAAAACAAAATAGCCGAACTGGTAATGTTTTTCAATCTGAACTCTCTGTCTTCACCTATTATGATCCGTATTCATTTTGACATTCTATGGACAATGATTGCTGATACCCTGTATCATCGATTCGCATGCGACCTGAGACGTTTTGAAAATAATCTTGCCCCTGCAATATTCAGGAAGTTTATTGATATGCCGGGGAGGGTCGTTTATGACGGTGGTAAGTTTTTTGTGAAAATAAGAAAAAGAGCACATACTCCGGTTTTGATGGAAGTAAAAAAATTACAAACTCCATTCGCTGTTCCATGGCTTGGAGGAAAATCTATTGAAATTGTCTGGACGGCATGATTAGGGTGTTTTTATGATGGTTTTCATGCCTGTGAAAATCGGTGTTTAAAAGATGCGGAATTTCTTGACGAATTATTGCAGCAAATCCCTGAACATCGCATGCCCAGAGGCGTTCGCCACAGGAAACGTTCTATCCTGGCAATTTCTATCTGTGCTATCATCTGCAATGCCTGGAGCTTTGCCGCCATTGCAGAGTGGGCAAAGCGTTGTCCGCAAAATATGCTAAAACGTCTCTCCTGCCGTTATAATACAAAAACGAAACGATACGAACCACCGAGTGAACCTACCATCAGGCGTTTCTTACAGCAGGTGGATGCAGAAGCAGTTGATAAAGTCCTCTCGCGTTGGTTTCAATCTGTAGGTGATAAAAGCCTGCCCATTGCGGTTGACGGGAAAACCCTTTGCGGTGCAAGACAGCCTGACGGCAAACAGGTACATTTGCTTGCCGCTTTTCTTCATAAACAGGGTATAGTTCTCGCACAAACTCAGGTAGACCGCAAAACAAACGAAATACCGATGGTTCCGGTATTGTTTGATGATTTAGACATAAAAGACCGTGTCGTTACTTTCGATGCCTTACATGCGCAAAAGGAAACCGCCCGTTATCTGGTAGAAGACAAAAAGGCAGAATATATATTCACGGTGAAAGATAATCAAAAAACCATAAAACAAGCCATCTAGGAACTGAATCTCAGTTCTTTTCCCCCCCTCAGCACGAAACAATTGAAAAAGGCCATGGCCGCATTGAAATCCGCAGGATTTGGACCAGCACCGAATTAAACGAATAACTTGATTTCCCCTACGTTAAGCAGGTATTTTGCATTCATAGAATATTTACAAAAGTCAAGACCGGCAAAAAGACCGAGGAAATTGTTTACGGTATTACCAGCCTGACACAACAAAAAGCAAGTCCCAAAACCATTCTTAAGTTTTCCCGCGGACACTGGTCAATAGAAAATGGACTTCATTATGTGCGTGATACCTCCTTCCGTGAAGACCATTCTCAAATACGCACACAAAATGCCCCAAGGGCAATGGCTTCTTTGAAGAACCTTGTGGTTGGGCTGTTTCATTTTCTCAATGTACCAAATATTACCGAGTAGAAAACAGGCGCATTGCTAAACGTTTGAAACCTCTTTCATACTGAAGCGGAGGTATTTACTCAATCTCTTTTTAGTATGTTTCCTGTTCCCTCTCTAAAATTCCTTACGGTCAGAACCCAGGAAGTGCCTTTTTGGTCAAAAAGCATGTAAGCTATTGAATTGTGTAGAGATAGGTGTATATAGAGAGAAGGCATTGCCATACGTGGGTGGAAAATGATATGATCCCTTTTTTTCGGAGAAAGGGCGGGTACTCATGCCACAGTTAGTATTACCCCTATTTTCCCCTGACTGCAAACTGATAAATAATCAGGTAGGTTTTGAGAAAATAGGTAGCAAGATATATTATTTTCACGGAAGACTTCCTGTGTTTAGTCATGAGGAAGACGACCTGGAATCATTTCGGTTCATCACCAGTCAATTAGTAGTCGGCGGTAATGTCAAGCAACAACAAATAGTGAAGGCCTTCGGTGTTTCGGCAATAAGTGTTAAGCGTAGTGTAAAGCGGCTAAGAGAACATGGGCCTAAGGGATTTTTCCGTCAGTCAGCGCGAACAAGGTCAGCCCATGTGCTTACGCCAGAGGTAAAAGCGAAGGTGCAAAAGTGCCTGGAAAGAGGGCAGAGTGTTTCAGAAACAGGTAAGAAGTTCAATATCAAATCAAGTACGATTCACAAGGCAATCCAAAGCGGTCAGTTAGAGAAAAAAAAACGGCAGAAAGCGCTCCGGAGCAAAGAAACAAAAGTGAGCGTGCCGTAACCGATAGTCGTGCTGGTATGGGTCTTGGATGTACACGGGAACAAGAACGTGTAGAAGCCGCATTAGGTGGGCTTAATGAGGCAGTTCCGGCATTTGTTCCCGATCAGGACGTCAAATCGGCAGGGGTATTGTTTGCACTGCCGGCATTATTATTAAATGGTTTGCTAAAGTATGCAAACAACTATCTCTCATTTCCCAAAGGGTACTATGGATTACAATCGTTTCTGCTGCTACTGTCGTTTGCAGCCCTCTTAAGGATCAAATCACTGGAGGCAATTCGCTATTGTGAAGCTGGGGAATTGGGCAAGGCAATCGGGTTAGACCGTATACCTGAAATACGAACACTGCGCAAAAAAGTGAAATATATAACAAACCATGGCGAACCTGAGCAGTGGAGCAAAGAGTTATCAAAATACTGGATGGAAGAGGATCCGGAATTGGCCTGGATCCTTTACGTGGACGGC
>NZ_JAOSKF010000015.1:0-1908 GCF_027493735.1 Candidatus Kuenenia sp. | reverse complement strand
GTTTCTTCATGTATTCTTTGTCTAATGTCTTCACCGTATCCCAGTCCAGCTTGAACTCCTTCGCCACATCCTTTACGGTCATAGTACGGCACTTCCGTCCTACAGAATAGGCAAATCGCTTAGTGTAAAAGGGATTGTCCGCAAGCCATTCCAGTTTTTCCCGCTTCACCTTTTTGCACTTCCGACATAATACTCGCCGCACCTCCACTTCCAGGTAAATCCGTGCATCTCCACAGGATAAATCCCGTACCAGACGCACCTTCTTGTCGTAATGACTCCAATGAATCTTTCCACAACACCCACATACCGTTTTTTTTGTGTCCGCTTAAGTCTAAATAACACGTGCCTTCGAGTCTCCAAATATCCCCTTAATTTCTGCTATCGGACTAAACCCGGGGAACCTGTATTCGTCCAGCAGTCGTCTCTTTTTTTCCATGCAAGTATCATACAGTTTTTTTTGCTCATAAAAAACTTCTTTTTCCCCTTATTTTATGCTATGTTGCAGTCAATTCATGACTCATTTTTACCCACTCACTTGCCTGAAGAGCCATATTAAGATGCGACCCCAAGTCTCCATTAGAGTTTTTACGTCTTTTTCCCTTTTCCGTCATTTCTGCTACGGCAACGTTTCATTAAAACATGGCAGAAATTACAAAAAAATCAGGAATGCATCCGTTGATGATATCAACCGTTCGTGGCGTTCAAAGAATGTTGGGTTTCGCTTTGCTTTCTCTTCGAGTCGTGCCTCATCCAACCTGGCTTAATATTTAAGATACGACCCCAAGTCTACCATTTTACCTGCCTGTGCGATGCATTTGACCCTAAATCACCTATTTTATGCAGATTGCCTCTTGATGTGATATGATAAAATGTGCCTTCAAATTCCAATCTCTGACTCTGTTTGCCTTTTTTACAAGGCATTTACAAGAGCTTCTTTTAATACCACCTTTATTTTAGGCTTTTTGATTTCCAGTATAAGCTCAATAACCTCTTTTATATTATGAATGGCCTCCTCTATTGTTTTTCCCTGAGTAAAACAATTTGAGTGTTCCTTGCACTGTGCAATGTAAAACTTTTCCCCCTTGGCTATGGTAACGGTAAATGTTTGCATTGGTATACCTCTTTTTTAGTTAATATGTCTTTTAAATTCTTCCCATTCAATTTGTATTTCTTTGGCGATAGCCCTTGCCGTATCGCGGTCAATTTCTTTGTGTCTGCCTACAGGGATATTTATTTCCCCATTTGTAAAAATAGTATGATTGCCGCCTTCCCGCAAAAATGTAAAACCATATTCCCTTAAAACTTTTATAATCTTTGACCGTTTATAACTCATAAAAAACAATCGCTGTCCCAATTTAACCTGATACATTTTCTTTTTTCTAATGCCATGCGCTTCAAACCAATGCACCTCAGCAAGACGTATAGTATCATCGGTCAAATGAACATGAACAATCCCTGTCAGGGGTTAACACAACGGCAACATTTCATTAAAACATGGCAGAAATTACAAAAAACCAGAAATGCATCCCTTTACATCAACCGTTCGTGGTATTCAAAGAATGTTGGGTTTCGCTTTGCTTTCTCTTCGAGTCGTACCTCAATCCAACTTGGCTTAATATTTAGGATGCGACCCCAAGTCCTCCCTGATTTCTGGCAATGCACATGATAGATTCATTGCTTTCGTTTGCAAAAAAGTAAATCCTCCTACCATTTATGTACAAGATTGTGTGCATTGATTTTCTTCTCCTAATCCGAAGAAAGCAGGGGAAAATATAGGGACACTTCCAATATTTATCCACCAGATTAAGCAAGAAATATGGGAAGTGTCCCCATAAGCGCTAACTTGTTTTAGGTATGCTCGAAGTATTTTGATATCTGTGTTTTTCGGATTCTTGTATTTTCTGCTAA
>NZ_JAOSKF010000014.1:0-8483 GCF_027493735.1 Candidatus Kuenenia sp. | reverse complement strand
ATCGTGTCCGATTTTTCGTGTTGTCATTACCCCACATTACCCTACATTGTAATTCTTCTACTTTTCGGATAGGCTCTTAGTCGATTATCTTGAAGCAATTTTAGGTGTTAAAGTCGATCTCGTATTGAGAGGAGGAGTTGTACGAAAACCTGCTCTCTGGAACTACATACAAAAGGAATTAAAGTATGTCTAAACTGGAAAGCATAAAAAGAAAATAAAGCAAATACATCAATTAGGAAACAACCTGTTTCCCGATCCGGGTATGAACTGATCCGCGCCCTGCCGGAAAACCTAAAATCCAGCCTGCTGGGCATTGAGGAACTTGAAGCGGAACCGGGCGGGATACATAAAGAGGAAAGCGACGATGAGGAACCCATCCAATAATTAAACGGGATAACAGGTTAAGAAATCCTGATTGTAACCTCTGTGTTCTCCGCGTCTCAGTGGCAAGTTTTTTAGGAAGCTACAGAGTCGCAGAGTCGACTATGAACGCTGTTCATAAATGAACATGAAAAAGACGATTAACAACGAACTCAAAACTAACTTAAACGAACTCATAAGCCCGAGTTCGTATCGAGTTCGTACCAGTTCGTTGTTTTATATTAGCTGAACCACATCGGAATCTAAGATGCGATATAGTTGAACTTTTTCATACCAGGCACAGAGAGCTTATTTGAAAAGTTGGAATTATTGGATGGGCTCGGCGATGAGTAATATTTTATTAGGATTTCCAATACTTTATGAAAAGCAATCAATGATCTTTATATAGAGAGAGAAAATAATAATGATAAGGTGAAAAACTATGAAAGCTGAAAAATTGCTTGAACGCATCACACTTGATCCCAACGTTATGGCTGGAAAACCTGTGATCAGGGGAACAAGACTTACGGTGCAGTATATCCTGGGATTATTAGCGCACGGCGCTTCTGTGGAGGAAATCCTTGAAGAATACAAAGGATTAACCAGAGAAGATATAAGAGCATGTTTGCTATTTGCAACAGAATCCCTTGAAGACACCACATTTATGCCTTTGACCGCAGAGGCTTGTTAGATGCGGTTCCTTGTTGATGAATGCACAGGGCCTGCGGTAGCACAGTGGTTGCGCCGGCAAAATCATGATGTGACTTCTGTATTTGATGAGATCAGGGGAGCGAATGATAGAGAGATTATCCAGAAAGCCTGCGAGCAAGATCGCATACTGATCACAAATGATAAAGATTTTGGTGAGATTATTTTTCGAGAGAAAAAGCAACATAAAGGTGTGATACTTTTGCGTCTTGAAGATGAACGAGCTGCAAACAAAATAGCTGTACTGAACCGCTTGCTTGAAAACTATGAAAAATCCCTTCCCGGAAAGTTCATTGTTGTAACAGAAACTACTGTCAGAATAACCGGAAAAATATGAATGTTGTAAAACACAGAGTGCACAGAGTCCACAGAGCAAAACTACAACTCTCTGTACTCTCCGCGTCCTCTGTTTGTCAAAAAATCGATGCCTTTTTGCCACATGCCATGGCAAAATTGCCATCCGGGTATGAACTGACCCGCGCCCTGCCGGAAAACCTTAGATCCAGCCTGCCGGGCGTTGAGGAACTTGAAGCGGAACCGGGCGGGATACATAAAGAGGAAAGCGGCGATGAGTGAGATACCGGAAGGATTTAAGCAAACTGAGGTTGGAATTGTTCCGAGGGATTGAGAAGTGAAAAAATCTGACATTAACAATCGCAAATCAATGGGACTAAAAAAACCCGGGGCTATTATCCCCGCACCTGTTGCCTTAATAGACATGCCTAAAGGATATGAATCTTTTTTAAAGAATCTCAAGGAACGCATTATCAGCGAACGACTCAAAACCTTGCTTTCAGCCAATGCAGCAATGATAATGTTGTACTGGGAAATTGGCAAGTCCATACTTTCACGCCAACAATCCGAAGGCTGGGGCGCAAAAATCATTGACCGCCTTTCTCATGATTTGAAAGCCGCTTTCCCTGATATGAGCGGATTTTCGCCAAGAAACCTCAAATATATGCGAAAATTTGCGCAAGCATGGCCAGACAGAGAAATAGTGCAACGCACCGTTGCACAAATTCCGTGGCGCAGCAATTTAACGCTTCTGGATAAACTGGATGATCCCGAACTTCGACTCTGGTACGCGCATAAAACCCTGGAACTCGGTTTGGGTAAAGACATGCTGGTGTTTCAAATAGAAACGAAATTGCATCTAAGAGAAGGTTCGGCTGTCAATAATTTTAAAGTTGCTTTACCCACGGCTGAATCGGACATGACAGCACAGGTATTTAAAGACCCTTATATTTTTGATTTTTTAGGTACGGCTGATCCGCGTAGAGAAGCCGAACTGGAACAAAAACTGATCGACCATATCCAAAAGTTCCTTTTAGAGTTAGGACTGGGTTTTGCTTTCGTAGGAAGGCAGGTTCACTTAGAAGTTGGCGGAAGCGATTTCTATATTGATCTGCTTTTTTATCATCTTAAACTTCGGTGCTATGTAGTAGTAGAGCTTAAAGCGGGTGAATTTGACCCTGGATATATCAGTAAGCTGAATATGTACCTTAATATTGTTGATGACCTGCTGCGCCATCCTAATGATAAAAAAACTATCGGGTTACTGCTTGTTAAATCTAAAAACAAGATGATGGTTGAATATTCCCTGGCAGGCTATATCAATCCGATTGGTGTAGCAAACTGGGAACGCCAGATAACTCAATCATTACCGAAAGAATTGAACGGTATTCTCCCAAGTATTGAAGAGATTGAGGCAGAGTTGAGGGGAGAAAATGATGAGTAATATACCTGAAGGATATAAACAAACGGATGTGGGTGTTATTCCGGTGGATTGGGAGGTGAAGAAGTTGGGGGAGATCGTTAGGAAATTCGTAAATGGAGGTACACCTTCAACACAATTTGAAAATTATTGGAATGGAAATATTCCTTGGATAACAGGTGCCGATATTTTAAACCAAGAAGTTTCTGCAATTAGAAGATATATTACAAATGATGCAGTAAAGCACAGTTCAACAAATGTTATTGAAAAGGGAAACCTCTTGCTTGTATCAAGAACTGGTGTAGGTAAGTTAGCAATTGCACCATTTGATGTAGCAATAAGTCAAGATTTCACTGGAATTTATGTCAAGAATGAAGAATTACTTACAGAATATCTTTATAGATATTTTGATTTTAATCAATCTACTTTACAAAGTCAAAATCAAGGAACTTCAATACAAGGAATAACCAGAGATACTTTGTCATCAATTCCAATACCGCTCCCACCCCTCCCCGAACAGCAAGCCATCGCCTCCGCCTTAAGCGATGTGGATGCACTCATTTCCGCACTGGAGCAGCTTATCACCAAAAAGCGAAATATCAAACAGGGCGCCATGCAGCAGCTCCTCACAGGCAAGAAACGCCTGCCGGGGTTTGGTGGGGAGTGGGAAGTGAAAAATTTAGGGGAAGTGCTGAAAGTTAGACATGGCAAGAGCCAACAAGGTATAATTGATGAAAATGGTTTATACCCAATTTTAGGCACAGGTGGTGAAATTGGAAGAGCCAACATATTTTTATACGACAAACCATCTGTATTAATTGGGCGAAAAGGAACTATTGATATCCCACGGTACATGGAAACTCCATTTTGGACAATCGATACTCTTTTTTTTACGGAGGTTTCAGATAATACAAATCCAAAATTCATTTTCTATAAATTCAATCTTATAGATTGGTATTCTTATAATGAAGCGTCCGGAGTTCCCAG
Source organism: Candidatus Kuenenia sp. (assembly GCF_027493735.1). NCBI lineage: Bacteria > Pseudomonadati > Planctomycetota > Candidatus Brocadiia > Candidatus Brocadiales > Candidatus Brocadiaceae > Candidatus Kuenenia > Candidatus Kuenenia sp. The sequence goes on along the minus strand of NZ_JAOSKF010000014.1, from coordinate 4,714 downwards.
TCTGAACGCCTCTACAATTGAAAAAATTGAATTGTCATTTCCTCCAACAGTAAAAGAACAAACCGCCATCGCCCAGATCCTCAGCGATATGGACACCGAAATAGAAGCCCTGGAACAAAAACGGGATAAGTACAGAGCACTCAAGCAGGGCATGATGCAGGAATTGCTCACCGGCAGGACAAGGTTGGTATGAAGCCAGACGAAACGTCGGTGAAAACGTCGGTGAAAACGTCGGTGAAAATATTGGAGGCAATTAGCTCAAATAACCAGATAACTATACCGGAACTTGCAGAATTAATTGGTGTAACGACACGCTCAATCGAAAGAAACCTCCAGACCTTGCAGCAAGAGGGCAAACTTGCAAGAATCGGCTCGGCTAAAGGCGGGTATTGGAAAATTATGAGGGGATAAGTTATGCCAGCAGTAGGGCAAAAAGAACGCCTCACACAGAACCGTGTAGTAACCCTGTTCCAGAAACAACTGGGCTATGAATATCTTGGCAACTGGGAAGACCGTGAGAACAACATCAACATAGAAGAGGACATTTTACGCAAATACTTGACCGAGAGAGGCTATAGCCAGACGCTTATTGGCAAAGCCATTTACGAGCTTACAAAGGCGGCGACAAACCAGAGCAAGAGCCTGTACGACATCAATAAGGATGTTTATACCCTGCTGCGCTATGGCGTAAAGGTGAAGGAAGATGTGGGAGAGAATACCCGGACCGTATGGCTGATAGACTGGAAATATCCGGACAAAAATCATTTTGCCATAGCCGAAGAGGTTACGGTAAGAGGCGAAAACAAAAAACGCCCCGATGTGGTGCTGTATGTCAACGGCATTGCGCTGGGGGTACTGGAACTTAAGCGCAGTACCATATCCGTTTCCGAAGGGGTCCGCCAGAACATCGACAACCAGAAGCAGGTTTTTATCCGTCCGTTTTTTGCCACTATTCAACTGGTGATGGCAGGCAACGACACCGAGGGTATCCGCTATGGTGCTATAGGAACCCATGAAAAATACTACCTCGCCTGGAAAGAAGAAAGCGGCATAGAGAACACTCTTGACAGGCATATCATCCAGTTGTGCCAGAAAGATCGGTTTCTGGAGATGCTGCACGATTTTATTGTGTATGACCGCGGCATAAAGAAGCTGTGCCGTCATAATCAATATTTTGCAGTAAAGGCATCACAGGAAAGCCTGCGCAGACGCGAAGGCGGCATTATCTGGCACGCCCAGGGCAGCGGCAAGAGCCTTGTCATGGTCTGGCTCACCAAATGGATACGCGAGAATATCAAAGATGCCAGGGTGCTGATCATAACCGACCGGGATGAGCTGGATAAACAAATTGAAAAAGTGTTCAAAGGCGTTAGCGAGGACATTTATCGAACCAAAAGCGGAAGCGATCTAATTGAAAAATTAAATTCAACAACGCCATGGCTTCTCTGCTCGCTTATCCATAAATTCGGCAACAAAGAAGAAGCCGATTATGATGCATATATTGAAGACCTGAAGAAAAGTCTGCCCGGGGACTTCAGGGCTAAAGGCGATATCTATGTATTTGTGGATGAGTGCCACCGCACCCAGTCTGGCAAGCTGCATGAAGCCATGAAAAAAATCTTACCCAATGCTTTGTTGATCGGTTTTACAGGCACGCCCCTGCTCAAAAAAGATAAGAAAAAAAGCCTGGAAGTATTTGGCAAATACATTCACACCTACAAATTCGATGAAGCCGTTGCTGATAAGGTTGTACTTGACCTGCGCTACGAGGCGCGAAACGTTGACCAGAATATCACCTCGCAGGCAAGGATCGATGAGTGGTTTGAGGCAAAGACCAGAGGATTAACTGACTTTGCTAAAACAGAACTCAAAAAGAAATGGGGAACCATGAAACGTGTCCTCAGTTCGCGCTCAAGGTTAGACAAAATAGTAGCCGATATCCTGCTGGACATGGCGACAAAGGACAGACTGCAGAACGGGCGGGGTAATGCCATGCTTGTGTCAGGCAGTATTTATGAAGCATGTAAATATTATGAACTGTTTCAAAATGCGGGATTAAAAAATTGTGCGATTGTTACCTCATACACACCAACAACCAGCGATCTAAAAGGCGAAAGCACAGGCGAAGACTCGCCTACCGATAAACTGAAAAAATACGAAGTTTACCAGAAGATGCTGGATGGTAAAGATCCAGAAACGTTTGAAGATGAAGTGAAAAAGAAGTTCGTAGATGAGCCTGCCCGGATGAAGCTGCTCGTTGTGGTGGATAAGCTGCTCACAGGTTTTGATGCCCCTTCTGCTACCTATCTCTACATTGATAAAAGCATGCAGGACCACGGGCTGTTCCAGGCGATCTGCCGGGTAAACCGTTTAGATGGTGAGGATAAAGAATATGGTTATATCATTGATTACAAAGACCTGTTCAAAAGTCTTGAAAAATCAGTAGATGATTATACTTCCGGCGCATTTGATGCTTACGACAGGGAAGATGTGGGTGGATTGTTAAGTAACCGTTTGAAGGAAGCAAGGGAACATTTAGACAATGCACTTGAAAGTATCAAAGCATTGTGCGAACCTGTGGCGCCGCCAAAAGATTCTCTGGCTTATAGACGTTACTTCTGTGGCAACACGGAAAATAAAGACGAATTAAAAGAAAATGAACCAAAACGCATAGCGTTATATAAGCATACGTCCGCGCTGGTCAGAGCCTATGCCAGCATTGCCAGTGAAATGGAGAAAGCAGGTTATACGCCAGAAGAAACCGAACATATAAAAAATGATGTTAAGTATTATGAAAATGTTCGTGCAGAGGTAAAACTGGCAAGTGGCGATTACATTGATTTAAAAGCCTACGAGCCAGCCATGCGTCATTTGATAGACACCTATATCAGCGCCAATGAAAGTGAAAAAATTTCTGCTTTCGATGACATGACGCTGATCGAGTTGATCGTAAAACGGGGTGTAGATGCTGTAGCCGCATTGCCAGAAGGCATAAACCGAAACAAAGAAGCCGTAGCTGAAACCATTGAAAATAATATGCGCAAACTGATCATTGATGAAATGCCAACTAATCCGAAGTATTACGAGAAAATGTCTGCACTTCTGGATGAATTGATCAAAGAACGAAAAGAAGAAGCCAGAAGTTATGAAGAATATTTAGCCAGAATCATCGAATTAAGTAAAAAAGCAAAAAATCCCGCCAGCTCAGCCACCTATCCTAAAACACTGAATTCCAATGCAAAAAGAGCCCTGTATGATAATTTATGTCAGGATGAAGAACTTACGATGGCCCTGGATGCTGAAATTTGTCACACGAAAAAAGACGGATGGCGAGGTAATATAATAAAGGAACGCGAAGTAAAATATGCGATAAGAAAACACGTTAAAGACGATGCGGAAGTAGAACGTGTTTTTGAATTAGTAAAAAATCAGAGCGAATATTAATATGCATCAAATTAAGGTAGGCAACATATCAATAGATGTGGTAAGAAAGGATATTAAAAATCTGCATCTTGGAGTATATCCACCCAACGGCAGGGTGCGCATTGCTGCACCTTTGAAAATAGATGATGAGGCTGTTCGCCTTTTTGCCATCTCAAAATTATCATGGATAAAAAAACAGCAATTTAAATTTGAAAATCAAGAACGTCAATCAGAACGCAGGTTTGTGTCCGGTGAAAGCCATTATTACAAAGGCAAGCGTTATTTATTAAATGTTATTTATTGTAACGCTATCCCCAGAGTAGAAATTCGCAAAATAACCCATATTGATCTTTACGTCAGAGAAGGTAGCACTAAAGAGCAACGAGAAAAAGTACTTACAGAATGGTATCGCAGGCAACTTAAAGCTCAAATACCGGCACTAATTGATAAATGGCAAAAGATAACTGGGGTGAACGTGAGTGATTGGGGTATTAAGCGAATGAAAACAAAATGGGGCACATGCACTATTGCAAATCGTCGAATTTGGTTAAATCTTGAATTAGCAAAAAAGCCGGAACATTGTCTTGAATACATTATCGTACATGAAATGATACACCTTTTAGAACGCAACCACAACGACCGTTTTGTAGCCTACATGGATAAATTTATGCCACAATGGCATTTCTATAAAGAAGAGCTGAATCGCTCAATGTTGAGCCATGAAATTTGGAGTTACTAAAGATACGCGCCTAAAATCTCAATGTTATCCTTTTAAGGCGACTTTACCTCTGCCCCCATCACCATCGCCTGCTCTACCCATGCCATGTTCTTCATAATCAGTATAATTTTGCCCCGCATCGGATAGCTCTCTAAGTGCCCTTCTCGTCAACAAAAAGCTTTTATCCGCAAGGTTCTATACGGTATGTCCTTTGGTGCCTTTTCAAAGAAACTGGAAAAAGACGCATCCATCCCGGAGGAGGACGACTGGATGGAATGGGAAGCTGCCGAGAACATGCTAAAAGTCTGGATGCAAGCAGCGAAAAAGACTGGTGTAAGTGCATAGAACAGTTAAGATTTTAAAGAAAATTGTACTAAATTAATTTACGGCACTTCCGCAAACCCGATGCGCCAGCGAGGTTCAGGAGAATTAACAACGAACTCACAGCGAACTCAATACGAACTCGTACCAGTTCGGTGTTATTTCAAAATCGGTAACTACTCACCTTTTTTAAGCTAAAGCTTTGAGTATGTGCTCTTTTCCAGAGCTGAGAATGCTTTTCCCTTGCAGCTT
>NZ_JAOSKF010000013.1:0-10589 GCF_027493735.1 Candidatus Kuenenia sp. | reverse complement strand
CTTCAACGCCTCCGCGAAAAAGAACACCATGAGGCAGAATAATTGTCATGGTTCCTTCATCGCTTAAAAAATGAAAACCATAAAGCAAAAAGGCGAAGTCTGCTGCGGATTTAGGTGCAAGGCCATAACTTTTAAACCTGAAATCGTCGGCTAAAGCCTCGTTTGGTTCCCAACGATAACTGAAAGGAGGATTGGCAACCACAGCATCACTTTCAAGCTTTTTAGCTGGGTTCATTTCATTTAATATGTCCCAGTCGTTGAGAAGTGAATCTCCATGATGAATTTGAAACTCAGAATCCTTTAACCCATGGAGCAGCATATTCATTCTTGCAAGGTTATAAGTGGTAATGTTTTTTTCCTGCCCATATATCTGCCCGATACTATTGGGACCAAGTTGTTTCCTTACATTTAAAAGAAGTGAACCTGAACCACAGGTGAAATCGAGGACTTTTTTAAGTTTTTTCTTTTTACCGGAACTCGGATTTTGACTATCCAATGTAACAATTCGGGACAGTATGGTTGAAATTTGCTGTGGTGTATAAAACTCTCCGGCTTTTTTCCCTGAACCGGAAGCAAATTGACCGATTAAGTATTCATAAGCATCGCCTAGAATATCACTCTCGGTAGAAAACCCGGAAAGCCCTTCAGCGATTTTGGTTACAATCGTACAGAGTTTTGCGTTACGGAAAGAATAGTTTTTGCCAAGTTTTTCAAAGTCCAGGTTGATTTCAGAAAATAAGCCCTGAAATGTACTCTCAAAGGAGTCATTTTCAACATGCTTAAACCCGGCTTGCAAGATTTTAAGGAGGTCATCGCTTTGGGTTCTTGCCAGCTCGTATATACTGCGCCAGAGATAGTCGGGCTTGATTACATAGTGGATTTTACGGCGCATCTGCTTTTCAAATACAGCCGTATCATCCTTGTTTTCTTTATACCAGACTGAGAGGGGCGTTCTTTTGTCGTCTTCTTTCAGCTTCGGGTAATCTTTTCCAAGCTCTTTTTTTTATGCAACTTCATAGTTGTCTGAAAGGTAGCGTAAAAACAGGAAAGAGAGCATATAATCGCGGAAGTCATCGGCATTCATAGCGCCGCGGAGTTGGTCGGCAATCTTCCAGAGGGTTGCACCTAATTGTTTTTGCATTGTATCATTCATTGTTTAACTCCTTATTTTTAACCACGGAAAGCACCGAAATCACGGAATGTTCTTTCCCTCTTCCGTGCCTTCCGTACTACTATCCATCAACTTCTTGTTTTTTATGCTCGTTTTTCAAAATGCATAACCGTAAGGCATTGATTAGATGAGGATTACGTAAAGTTTGGAGCATTGGGTTTTTTGTCATTTGAATTTGTTTCGTATTTCGATATTCGTATTTTGAATTTGGTTGCGGCCAAAGGCCGCGCCAAGTTTTCCGTGGTTCATATATTCACCTCAGCAGACGGGAAAAGCCCCTGCATCAAGCCTTTTTTATGGATTTTGAGGGTGTCGATTTTCTTAGACTGGGCGGTGATGAGGTTATCGAGGGCAGAGAGGCAAGTTGTAATTTTCTGTTGTTCTTCATTGCTTGGCAAGCTAATAGGCATTTCTGTAATCATTGCCATTCTTACTGAATCAACGGAATTTTTAGCACTTAATTGCATTACTCTTTTGTAAAAATGCTCAGTAAAATAATGATAAACAAAATGTCCTGAAACAGTTTTTTCAAAATCATATATACAATAAACCCTTTGATGAAAGTCAAACTTTCCAATAATGTAATGAAAATTTTTGCCAACACCGACACCATCACCGGAAGTTAATATTGCTTCGCCATCATACGAATAAGAGTTTATTCTCTCAACAGTTTGTGATCTTACAAAAAATGGATATTCTCCATCATCAAATTTATTTTGAGTGTCTTTATTCCCTGTAGTAACCTTTGCAATATCGTTAATTACATAATGCTCCCACTCCCCCTTACCCCGAAACTCAGGGAACCGCCATTCCGGCATGGTTTCCCCTTCGGCAGGGAAGAGCTTTTGCATCAGCCCTTTTTTATGGGCTTTGTAGGCTTCGAGCTTCCCGGCTTCGGCGGTGATGAGTTCATCGAAGGTGGTGAGGCAATCGACGATTTTTTGTTGTTCTTGAGGCGAAGGCATAAAGATAGGAAAAGATAGAAACGTATCAGCGTGTATTCGCCTTGCTTTTCTACTACCATCTGCTGTTTCACCTAGTTTTTCGTAAAAATCTTTTCGCTTTACATATTCAAGCAAAAAAACAGGACTGATACCTTGGCTTATATCGAAACATGGAAGATCAACGGTGGATTCATAACTGTCTAAGTGTTCAGGAATAAGACCAAATGCCTGATTGAGAAAATCAAGTTTGCTATAAATGAACTGACCTGTTGTTCTTCGGTAATATTGCGTATTGATGCTACCTTGGATTTCATCGTTCTTCTCAAAAACGCCTTTTCCCCAAAGTTTTACTGTGATTTTCTTTGCAGTATTTCCCTTGCTACCCAAGATGCGACTTTCTGTTAAAAACTGCTTCAGTTCATTTTCTTGCCACTCCCCCTTATCCCGAAACTCAGGAAATCTCAGCTTTGGCACCAATTGTTTTTTTTCGTGCTTTTCGTGCCTTTTGTGATTCATAATTCTTCCAGTCTATCAGGGTTTTTGATTGTTTTCTTCTGAGCCGTATCCAGACGGCGCTCTACCTTTTTGTCATCTTCAGCCGGTGGCAGGCTTTCCGGACGGATGCCTCGATTCAGCAGGGTGTCCCGCACTGCCCTATTGTTGGTCACATGCTCGCCAGATATTTCAGACTCATTTTTCATCTTGTTTTCACGGGCATTGTGGATGGTGATTTCCGTTGCGAAATCCTTGGCTTTTAGAATAATCGTGGGAGCAAAATCCGCCAGAGGCCTGTTGTCAGGAACCCGCCATTGGGCTTTCATGGCCTGCGTGGTTTTTCCGAACAAAGCATGATCACCTTTACTGCGAATCAGCGCAAAATTCTGATTGCCGCCTGTTTGTTCATAGATCACATCCGATAATTCCTTTTCTGTGGCAGAGAGCTTTTTACGGGCTGAAACCCGCTCTGATTCAAGCAAGCGTTGTTCTATTAATTCCACTTTGCGCGTCTGCATGGCAAAATAGGTCTGCGCAAAGGCAATCTCCTGTTTGGCCGGGTCTCCGTTCTGAGCAATCAGATAACAGGCATAGCGGGTAAGCATGATGTCGCTGATTTCCCGCTTGCTGCCGGATCCCAGATCAACCATTTTGTTGACATCAACAAAATGGTTGACGACGGCATGTCCGGATACATCACAGGCTGTTTTCGCCTTAGTGATGACATTGAGGAAGTTACGCCATTCGTTATAGCCCAACAACTGTTGCAAGTCTCGCGCAAGCCAGTATTCAACCCCGTTTTCTGTTGTTTGAGCATGCCCTTCAAAGGTTGCGGTCATTGTGTAAATCAAATCATTTTCCATTTTATCGCACTCCTCTTTTCTTATTCATACGCCCCCAACCCCGCAATCTCGCACCCGCCGGCAAGTTTTTTTAATAGTGGTATTAAATCTTCCATCAATTCCAGTTCCTTTTTTGTCCGCTCTTTCCAGTCTAAGTCCAGCGGCTCCATTAAATCGCTGAGTTTCTCGAAGCATCCGTGTTTCAATTCTCTTCCAGCCTTTCTGGATATTCCGTACTACTATCCATCAATTTCTTGTTTTTTATGCGTGTTTTTCATGCCGCCATTTCCGTAAGTGCTTTAATATCAAGGGCTGAAGCGGTCATCAGTGAACAAGAGAACTTCTGGCCTTTCTCCGTCAAAACATAGCGGTTGGCCCTCGGAACTTTGCGGATTAGACCGTGTGCCCGCAGCATCTTTATCCGTCGGGTCGTTCGTCCGGAATATTTCTTTTGCTGATCCTTGCCGGATTGTTCGGATTCCCGGTAAAGCCACTTACGCAAATCATGGTTGCGGAATCCATTTATCGCGTTTTCGCCTTTGGACAGGAACATCAGCATCTGGTAATCATCCTGCTGCCAGGGATTCAAACCTCGATACCTCTTGCCCTCTTTGACAACCTTGTTACAAGCGCTGCTCACCACTTCTTTCAGTTTCTCCTCTACCTGAGCCGCCGCCAAAGCATCCCCATAACGATCATTGCATTGTTGGCTCACCTCACACCGTCGATGAAGATCGCTTACGCCCTTACGCATCTTCTGCCATGACGCCGGTTTGCCTTCATCATCATTGGGACTCCGAAAGACCTTAAAGTCCCGCGTATTATTGATCGTTGTCTCAATACGCAAGAGACTACCGCTCTTGTTATACATCTTCACTGAATTATAATTCACACTGTGCTTGACCCGTATACCTTCATAGCGTCTTCGATAGTCGCTGATAACCTCATCAGGGGCAGCGCCTGCAAGGTTACGCCTACCCAAATACTTCATCACCGAAGAACTGTCGCAAACCCGCATCGCATGATGAACAAACGATGGAAACAACTCCTCCAATGCCTCAACCGATTTAAACATGATGTCCGTCGCCCACTCCGTCTCATCCGCAGACCAGTAATACTCCGGTTCCAACGGACGAAGAATCTGCGACAATGCCGGGCAACTGCCCAACGCAAGCCCGTTCAGCAGCTTCGCCCAGTCAGTCTTAAGCTGCTCATGGAGCAGAACCTGCGCAGCCGCAATATCCTCTATACGCACAAAACAGTTGCCGTCCTTAACATAATCAATACCTTGCTTCTGAAGTTGCCGCTCCAGCCAATGACGACCATTGAGACAAATGAAAATATTAAACGGCGCCCAACTCTGGATACGAACATGACCAAAACCAAACACTGGATCGTTAAAATAATGATACACAAAGACACACTTGCGGGGCGCCATTACCAACTCGAGCTTCTTGCTGGCCTTGTTGCCCTTGACCATCGGCGCAATACAAGGCTCTACCACACTCAACAGGCAGATGGAACCTTCCGTAATCCTCTTATCCGCCGCGATCTGGCGAGCCAACTTCTCCTTATCAACACCGCTGCTCATCAAATACCGCACCTCGATACCCAAATCTTTCGCCCGCGATTCACAACTGTCTCGCACCTGTGCCGTAAGCCCATTGACCCAACCGGAAAAATCCTTAAGCAGAATTCTCGCTTGGTTCATGAATGTTCCCATCCCACGCTCACTGGCCAACCACCGCAATGTCCCGCGAAAACGAATCCTGTACAGACCGCTTATTGCACCCACGATCCTGTCTCGATATAATTCCATCAACTTATTCATAAGTAGTGTCCTCCAAATTGTCTGATTACTATTTACGAGGATACTACTATACTTTATAATAAACTAAAAATCACCTTTTTGGTTGCGGCCAAAGGCCGCGCTAGGTCTTCCGTGGTTCATTCCTCTTTTTCTACCCACTGTTTCACAGATAAAACAAACCTGTTCAAGCCTGCCTGATTTTTAATTCCCTCGAATTCGGTGGATTTAAAATCCGGGTTATACATTTCTTCCCAAATTCCCATAAATTCGATAGTGTTTTTATTGCGGAGCCATTTTTCAATCAGAGAAAGTCCGTTTTCAATGTTTTTAACCATATCCGTTAAAGAAATGTAGTCATCATCATTGTAAGAATATATTGCGATTTCTTTATCTAATACATTGATCTTAGCCATAATATCAAACCTCAATAAAACTTTTAATTTGCTACCCGTTAACCACGAGAGCGCTGTGTTCTCTTATTTGGTGCTTTTTTCGGGCTGATACCCTCTCGGATTCAAGTAAGCGTTGCTCAATCAATTCCGCCTTGCGTGTCTGCATAGCAAAATAGGTCTGAGCGAAGGCAATCTCCTGTTTGGCAGGGTCTCCGTTCTGAGCAATCAGATAACAGGCATAGCGGGTAAGCATGATATCGTTAATTTCCCGCTGGCTGCCCGACCCCAGATCAACCATTTTCCCGACGTCGGCAAAATGGTCTTGGATTTCATGCCCGGAGACTTCACAGGCTGTTTTCGCCTTGGAGATTACATTCAAAAAATTGTCCCATTTGGTATATCCCAGCAAGTGCTGTAAATCACGTGCCAGCCAATATTCAACGCCATTTTTCGTGGTTCATTTCTCTTCTTGTCCTTTAATTTTCATCAGCATTTCCGCCACTGAGAATTCCATTTTGGAAAATGCGAACCATTTTTTCCCCAGATCTTTCAGTGAAGCACCGATGTGATAAATAGCATCTTCATCTATTATGAGAAATCTATCGTGTGATTTGGAGAACTCTTTAACTGAAAGTAAAGGATACTGTTCGTTAAATTTTTTTATATCCAAGGCGAATTGTTTTAAGATTTTTTTTGTATAGATTGTAACCGTAACATCTCGCTTCTTTTTTGTGAAAAAAGTAAGTATTGATTCGTCAATATAATTGTCGATAAGGATAATCGAAGACTTTGCCGAGCGTATCAAATCAGACACAAATGTATAAGCATCAAATACTTGACCTTCATAAAAAATGCCCTGCCGTTGCGGTAACGCTTTCGCTTCTATTGCATTCAAAACAGTTTCAATTTTTTTACTGTTTTCATCGACTTTACTATCTGTTCTTATTTGTTTTTGCTCAATAGTATCTATGCGTTTAAATATATAAGCGTTCTCCGTCAAAAATCGTCTCATCGCTATAAAGGCTTTCATAATATTGACGCTTACTTTTACGGCAGTTTCGCTCCGTAAGACTGCCGATAGCATTGCCACGCCTTGCTCTGTGAAGGCGTATGGCGGTCTTCTGAGTCCCATCTTATCCTCATTGGAAATCACAATCTGTGATTTCCAATTTTCAAATTCTTCATCCGATAGCTGAAAACAAAATTCAGTAGGGAATCTGCCCATATTCCGCTTCACTGCCTGATTGATAGCCCTTGTCTCCACGTCATACAGTACGGCAAGATCACGATCAAGCATCACCTGAAAGTCTCGGATTGTGTATATTATTTTTTCTATTGATAATTGATTACTCATACGCTGTCAACCCAGCAATCTCGCGCCCACCGGCAAGTTTTTTCAACAACGGTATTAAATCTTCCATCAATTCCAGTTCGTTTTTTGTTCTGTCTTTCCAACTCAATCCAAGTGGTTCCATCAGATCGCTGAGTTTTTCGCCGTCAAAAACCATTCGGTCAATAATTGCATCTACAAATGATTGTAATGCTTCCGGCTCTAGCCCATGCTTGCAGGCTGCCTCCGCCATGTCTTTTTCGGCATTTTCAGTTTTAAATTTCTGATAACCTTCTTTTATTTCCTTTTCGTCTAAACCCTTACCCACTTCCAAACTATTAATATACGCCACAATATCCTCACGTTCATCTATCAAATTGGCGCTTGAGCTAAGCAGGTCGATGAGTTGCTCCCGTGTCATTTTCTGTTTGCCCGGCTTGTTTTGTGTGAAACGGGAAATCAGCTTCATAATGTAATCGTAGTCTATTACAGCAGAGGCAAACAGTACAAATTCAAAATCCAGTTGCTGCACAGAGGGATCTGCATTGATTCCTTCTTTTTGCTGTCTTTCTTTTAACTGTTTGGCTGTTTCTAAATAAGAGCTCCTGAACGAACGTAATTGGTCTTCGGGAATAAGTGTTTCAATATGCGCTTTTTGTTCAGGTGTTAGATCGGTGTATTGGTCTAACTGAGTTTTCACACGTTGTATTTCTTTAAAGCGGTTAATGAAGTTAATTCGCGCAGTATCTCCTTTAAGATTATAAACTTCTTGTGGTTCGCATACCAAATCGCTTGCTTGCATAAAATCACCTAATGCGGCTACTGCTTTTTTGTATTTTTCAATTACTTCAGGAGCCGGGTCAACCAACCATATTTCTTTAGCCCGTTCTGTACCCTGACCGCAAAAGAGTGCGATGGCCTCATCGACCTCTTTGGTTTGCATTCTAAAATCAAGGATATTTCCATAGGGTTTTGTGTCATTCAACACCCGGTTTGTTCTAGAAAAAACCTGTATTAATCCATGTTGCTTTAAATTTTTATCAACATAAAGGGTATTCAGATACTTTGAGTCAAAGCCGGTTAACAGCATATCGACAACGATAACCAAATCGATCTTGTTTTTATGCGGATAATCGGCATTGCTATACTTGTGGTCTTTGATTCTCTTCTGTACATCCTGATAGTACAAATCAAAGTCATAAATACGATGGTTTGTCCCGTATTGCTTGTTATAATCAACAATAATTGCTTTTAGAGCTTCTTTCTTTTTATCCGGTTCTTGTTCGTTGTCCGCTTTTTCCTGCGGCAAATCCTCCTGAATCTGCTGGACATCTTTATTTCCTTCGGCAGGAGGTGAGAAGACACAGGCAACATTTAATGGCGTAAAATCTTCATTCTCTTGTACACGCTTTTTTTGTATCTCTTTGAAGAGTTCATGATACTCTATAGCGTCATTTATTGAGCCTGTCGCCAATAATGCGTTGAATCGTCTTGCATTAGTGGCAGAGTCATGTTTGTCAAGAATCGAATCCACAACGGCTTTTTTACTGATGGTATCTGCTGTTTTAACCTTTTTCTTGCTATCCGGCTTGAAATAATCCACATGGAAACGAAGGACATTGCCATCGTCAATGGCGTGAGTAATGGTGTAAACGTGCAGTTGTTTTTCAAAAATATCTTTGGTTGTCTTGTAAGAGCCTACGGTACCATCCACTTGTTTATAAGTTGCGTTTTCCTCAAATATAGGCGTTCCGGTAAAACCGAAAAGCTGTGCTTTGGGGAAGAACTCTTTGATGGCTTTATGATTATCGCCAAACTGTGCGCGGTGGCATTCATCAAAAATAATGACAATCCTTTTATCACGAAGCGGCATTAACCTTTCTTTAAAGGTCAGTCTGCCTTTTTGCTTACTGTTTTGGTTTCTTTTACTGTTTTCATCAAGGGCAAGACCAAGTTTCTGGATAGTGGTAACAATCACTTTATCAGCATAGTCTTCTGATAACAACCGCTGTACCAGTGTTTCCGTATTGGTGTTTTCTTCAACACAACCTTCCTGAAACTTGTTGAACTCATCTCGGGTCTGTTTATCGAGGTCTTTGCAGTCAACCACGAATAAGCATTTTTCAATATCGGGATTATCTTTTAGAAGTGTTGATGCCTTGAAAGATGTAAGGGTTTTTCCACTTCCGGTGGTGTGCCAGATGTAGCCATTTCCTCTGTTTTGATGAATACAGTCCACAATAGCTTTGACAGCGTAAATTTGATACGGCCGCATGATCATTAATTTCTGTTCGCTAACCACTAGTACCATATAACGGCTGATCATTTGTCCCAGTGTACATTTTGCAAGAAACCTTTCGGCGAAATCATGCAAATGGGTGATTTTCTTATTGGCTTCATCAGCTAACTGATAGATGGGCAAAAATCTTTCATCCGCATTGAAAGCAAAATGGTCTTTATGGTTATTAGCGAAGTAATAAGTATTGTTTTCGTTACTGACAATAAAAAGTTGCATAAAACAGAGAAGTGAATTAGTAAAACCATTTCCGGGGTCGTTTTTGTATTCAACAATCTGCTCCATCGCCCTTTTGGGTTTTACCTGAAGAGTTTTAAGCTCAATTTGAACAGCCGGAACACCATTAATCAGTAAGATGACATCATAACGATGATGACTATTTTCAGTATTTATTCGTAGTTGATTGATGACTTCGAACTCGTTTTTGCACCAGTCCTTGATATTAACCAGGGTATATTGCAGGGGTATATCATCATCTCTGCGAAAAGTATTTATTTCACGCAATGTTTTTGCTGCTGTGAATACATCAGCAGTAATAATTTCGTCTCTAAGTCGTGCAAATTCAGAATCATTCAGATTTACTTTATTGAGTCTTTGAAAGTGCTCTCTGAAATTTGCTTCAAGCGAGACCTTATCCAGAATATCATCGCGGTATGTGTATTTAAGGTCTTTAAGATTATTGATTAAAGTTCTTCTATTTGTCTTTCAGATGTCATTCACATTCACCTTTCAATCCTTCTTGTTTCTCTCTTCCAAGGCCATGGACTGTATTTTAAAGCCGGGCAATTCAATTAGCGAATATAGGGATTTGCCGAGCTCTTTTCATTATGACACATTCCTTCTTTTTCAACCTTAATTAATGTATAACGCTGCCAATAACCGGCGCGTTAATTAGCATTGTTATACAATTTTTTTATTCTTTTCTAATTTTGATAGTATTGAAGGAGCAAATCTTTCACTCATACCAGCGATGAAACCTATAGCAATTATTGACAATTCAATATGATTCATTTTAGAAAAAGCAGGCAAAAACATTTCAGATCGCACAAGCAATGAGGCCAAAAGGGCCGATAACATTCCAGCTATTATCCGATACATGCTTTCGAGTTCATGGAGCTTTTTCCCTGCAAGACAATCTATGGATTCTTTTCCCATTCGGAAAATAATTGATAAAAATGCCCCTAGCCCGCCAGAAACCATTGCAAGACTGATAATAAATGCGGATTCTCCTAGCGTGAGTTTATCACAAAATAAGGCATGAAGCAACGTAACATAAATACAGTCAATGCGTTAAGCACAACATCAATTG